>JAYUTU010000177.1:0-2539 GCA_043754975.1 Bdellovibrionales bacterium
TTTTATACCCGAAAGAGTAAACACACAGCAAACATAAAAAATTAAATTAAGCTCTGCAAATCACCAAAATTTTTTAAGACATAATCTGGGCTAAATAGGGCCAGCTCCTCAGGGGTAGAATACCCGTAGTGAACGGCTACCTTTACGCAGCCAGCGGCCTTGGCGGATAACATATCGGGCCTGCCGTCGCCAATCATCCAGGTGCTCTTTACGTCTGTCTGAGCCTTTTCCATTACAAATCGCAGTGGCAAAGCAGAAGGTTTTCTTTCCGCCAAAGAATCCCCACCAATCACGGCCGCCCACGGCAACTGATGCAGCGAGAAATGCTCTAAGATTTTCAGTGTGGGCTGAATATTTTTATTGGTAATTATAGCTTTGGCACCTTCATATCGCTGTAAAAAATCGAACACCTTGGGGAACAAAGTCGTGTGATCGACCATACTTTTCTCGTAAATAGAAAGAAACTCATTCACTTGGATATCATTTTCTTTTGATTCCAACGGATATTCTGGAAAAAAATCATTAACTAATTTTTTTAATCCGTCCCCAATATGTGAAACAAGCACCGGATAACTGACCTGTTGGCGGTTGTGCTGACTCAGCATTTTATTCATTGCTGTATGAATATCTTTTGCTGAGTCAATAAGGGTTCCATCTAAGTCAAAAACTAGCAGTGGCAAATCTTTATTAAAAGTCATAGACTGAAAGTATGAGAAACGAGAACCCAAAAAGCTACGATTATATTGAATCGTTGTTGCCAAAAGAAAATAGCAACATGCAACTTTCTAGAAAGTCTGCTGAATCTGTCGGCTTAAATGCTATTTCTCTTTCAGCAACTGAAGGGCAATTACTTAAATTTCTAGTTAGTTCTGTTCGCCCCAAAAACGTACTTGAGATAGGCACTCTAACAGGATTATCAGCCCACTATATTTTGGCCGCGATGCCTGAGGACGGGAAATTGTGGACACTAGAAAAATCAGAAAAACATGTGGCTTTGGCGACCGAGGCCTTAACTGACAAACGATGTCATATTGTGCAAGGCGATGCGCTAGAAAAATTACCTGAACTGGAAAGTCATGGTCCCTTCGACGTGATTTTTATTGATGGCAATAAAGCGGCCTATTTAAAATATTTTGAATGGGCTGTGAAAAATTTAAATCGAGGCGGGTTAATTTTGGCAGATAATATTTTCTTGTCAGGTGCCGTTTGGGGAGCGCCGACCCAGCAAAAATTTAATGAAAAACAAATCGAAGCAGTGCGTACAATGAATTTGAAAGCCTTTTCTAATGCAGCTTTTCAGTCTGTGATTATTCCCACGCTTGAGGGTCTTTTGGTGTGTCGAAAAATTTCTTAACGAAGAAAATCTTGAACAGCTGGCTTATATTCACCTGCGAAATCACGAAGTCCATTCAAGTGCCCGGCCTCTGGCAAAGCCAGCTTCTGCCAAACAATATTCTTGCAGGGTTCAAAGCATAGATCGATATCGTGCGGCTTTATCAATGGATCTTTCCAGCCCCGAATGCTTAAGATCGGGAACTGATTCGGAAATTTTTTAAGATCTGCGGGGATATCTTTGTGTAAATCAGGGCTCCAGCCATATGCCAGAACTGGAGTGGCAGCCAATCGGAGCGGTAAAAATTTAATTGGGAAAGAATGCGTGTATAAATTGTAAGCCGACGACATAAAATTCATCGATGGCCCGCTATCGCAAACCATGGATTTGATATCAAATGGTTTTCTACGAGCAGCAGCTTCCATAGCGCAGGCAGAAACATTTGAAAACGTATACAGAATTTTGCTGGCGTAATTAATATGAAGATTTAAATGCTCTTCGATTTGGTCAGCTAAAGCATGCTTCATACCAAATTTTTTTGAAACGTGTGAATAAGGTAACCCGTAATGATCTCTGGCGCTGTCTTTTAGATTAAAAGCATACGCATCGTAGCCAAGCTCATTGATAAATTTTATATGTCTACGTAATACTTTTTTATGACCTTTATAAAAAGGCACGAAGAAAACTAAGGCCTCATGTTTTTTATTTGCGGCCTTAAATAATTCTCCGTCATCAGGAAAGTTCGTCATCAGTGTTTGTGACTTTGATTTTTAGTTGGCCACAGCTCGGTCCAGTGTAAAGCAGCTCCTGTCGAAGATGTTTCTGAGTGCGCAACGTCTTCTAAAGAATTTTTTGTAACGATAACTTTTTCTAATGCGGTCTCTGAAAGCGCTTTTCCACAGGCCTCCATGATAGCTTCTGCATCGATGCTGTGAAAATGGTATATTTCATTCGGCCGGCCGCACTTTGAATGTTTGCGGACAGCGCAGGATTCTTGGCGAACACCTACGATCGATCCCAAATTATCTAGCAAACCAGCTTCGCCGTCGTGCACGCTAACGATGGGTATGCGTCGGCCAGAAACCGTTACCAGATCAGCTGATCCCACATCACCGGCTTTATTTAAATAAAGATTCGGATTAATTCCCAGTTCATGGCGTAAATAATTATAATCATTTTCATGTCCCTGAATTCCACAAAGCAGAT
>JAYUTU010000178.1:0-25441 GCA_043754975.1 Bdellovibrionales bacterium
GTGCTTGGGATTTGTTATGGGATGCAGTTAATTGCCAAACAACTAGGTGGCACTGTAGAGCCCGGCGTGACCAAAGAATATGGCCTCACTGAAATTGAGTGGGATCAAACTGCGCACGAGAAATTAAAATTACCGTGGCCACTGAAACATAAGATTTGGATGAGTCACGGCGATGCTGTAACGCAATTACCGAAAAACTCTGCAGTGCTTCTAAAATCAAAATCTCACCTGGCTGGATTTTATTCAGACCGTTTCTGGGCGCTGCAATATCACCCTGAAGTTTCGCACTCTGAATATGGCAATGAAGTCTTAAAACAGTTTGCTTTGTGGACCGGGGCAAAAGCTAACTGGAAAAACGATGAGATTTTACTCGCATCAAAAAATGATATTTTAGCTAAGGTGGCAGCTGACGGGCATGTGTTGTGCGCGCTGAGCGGTGGAGTTGATTCGTCCGTTGTTGCGACACTTTTGACAAAGACATTAGGGGCTGACCGAGTCCATTGTTTATTTATTAATAACGGGTTACTGCGAGAAGGCGAATACAGCGCCGTCATGAGCTCGTATCAAGATATCGGACTAAATGTTATTGGTGTTGATGCTGAAGATTTATTTTTAAAAGAGCTGGCCGGCGTGACAGATCCAGAAAGAAAACGAAAAATAATTGGAAAGTTATTTATAGACGTTTTTGAAATGGCTTTAAATAATGAATTAAAGAAATTTAAAAACAAAATTCATTATTTGGCGCAAGGGACTTTATATCCGGACGTGATCGAAAGTGTTTCTTCACTGGGTGGAAGTGTCACCATTAAGTCGCATCACAACGTGGGCGGATTGCCAGAAAAAATGAAGCTGAAACTGGTCGAACCCGTACGGCATTTGTTCAAAGATGAAGTGCGAAAGTTGGGTGCTGAATTAGGTTTGGCAAATAAATTAATTAACCGACATCCGTTTCCAGGGCCTGGTCTTGCGATTCGAGTCATCGGAGATATTACAAAGCAGAAGTTAGAAATTCTAAAAAAAGCGGATCAAATTTTTATTGAAGCGCTACAGGAATACAATTTATACGCAAAAATTTGGCAGGCATTCTGCGTACTTTTGCCTGTGCAAACTGTGGGTGTACAAGGTGATGCTAGAACCTATGAATTTGTTTTGGCCTTAAGGGCTGTTACTTCAATTGATGGCATGACTGCTGATTGGTTTGATTTCGATTCGAATTTCTTACGAGTTGTATCGAACCGAATTACCAATCAGGTGCGCGGCATAAACCGAGTGGTTTATGATATAACCAGTAAACCTCCAGCAACCATTGAGTGGGAATAGGTTCGTCATGAGTTTTGTGCATTTGCATGTTCATTCTGAGTATTCATTATTAGAGGCAGCTTGCCGCTTGAAAGGTATTGCTAAGAAGGCAGCTGAATTTAAAATGCCAGCCGTTGCGTTGACTGATAACGGAAATATGTTTGGTGCGATCGAATTTTATTTTGCCTGTGTGGAGCAAGGGGTTAAACCTATTCTTGGGCTAGATGCCTACATTGCCCCGCACTCGCGGTTAGAAAAAAAGCAGGATCCTAATCAACGCTATTCAGAAGTGGCTTTGGGCCCACGTCGGTTGGTATTTTTGGCGCAAAATTTTGAGGGCTATCAGAATCTGTGTCAGCTCAGCACGATAGGTTACCAAGAGGGTTTTTACTGGAAGCCACGAATTGATTATGAATCAATAAAAAAACACCAAGCTAATCTGATCTGTTTAACGGGTGGATTTCGCGGTGATGTGGTGGATACATTTTTAAAAGAAGGCGCCGACGCGGCCCTTATGAAAATTCGTCAACTGAAGGAAATTTTTGACGACCGACTGTATCTAGAACTCTGTGCCACTAGGCCCGAGTGGAAATCTATTAATGAATTTTTGATCGAAGCTGCTGCAATAACTAAAACTGAATTAGTGGCTACGAATGACGTGCACTATTTGACTCAAGATGACCAGATTGCGCAGGAAGTTTTAGTTTGTATTGGGTCTAATAAAACTCTGTCTGATGATTCACGATACACTTTGGGAAGCTCTGATTTTTATTTTAAATCTCCTGAGAAGATGCAAAATTTGTTTAAAGCTATCCCCCAGGCTATTGAAAATACTTTAAAAATTGCTGAGCGCTGTGATGTTAAATTTAAACTAAAAGATGCCAGTGGTAAGGCAATTTATCATTTGCCAAGTTTTCCAACGACCGAGGGCCGCACAGTCAAAGAAGAGATGAAATACCGTGGTGACATTGGTCTAGCTGAACGTTTTCAAGAAATGGCCGAAAAAAATATTATCCTAACACCAGAGCGAAAAGCAGAATACCAAACGCGCCTCGAGTATGAATTAGCAGTTATCGACCGCATGGGCTTCAATGGCTACTTTCTGATCGTTCAGGATTTTATTATGTGGGCTAAGAACCGTGACATTCCAGTGGGTCCGGGGCGGGGTTCAGGAGCTGGCTCGATTGTCGCTTTCTGTTTAAAAATCACAGATTTAGATCCAATTCCTCACTTTTTACTTTTCGAGCGTTTTTTAAATCCAGAGCGGGTTTCGATGCCTGATTTTGATATCGACTTTTGTCAAGAGCGGCGCCAAGAAGTCATTCATTATGTGACTGAGAAATACGGAGCTGAGTCAGTTTCACAAATTATTACCTATGGTAAATTGCAATCCCGCGCAGCGATCAAAGACGTGGGCCGAGTCTTAGGATTAACTTTTGGAGAAGTGGATTTAGTTTCTAAATTAATTCCTGATAAATTAGGAGTTACCTTATCAGAGTCCCTTGAGCTGGAGCCCCGCCTGCGAGAAATGATGGAATCCAATCCAACAGTTGGCACATTGATGGATTTAGCCCTGAAAGTAGAAGGCCTGGTCCGACACGCTGGAATTCATGCGGCTGGCGTTATTATTGCCGACGGCAGTCTTGTAAAACATGCGCCTATGTACAAAGGTGCCGAAGAAGAAAATGTTGTTCAGTATGACATGAAGCATGCTGAAAAAATTGGGCTTATAAAATTTGATTTTTTGGGTTTAAAAACTTTGACTCACATTCACTACGCTTTAAAACTTGTCGAAAAAAATCGTGGTGTGAAAATTAAAGAAAAAGACATTTCGATTGATGATCCAAAAATTTACGAATTATTATCTCGGGGTGATACGGCTGGAGTTTTTCAGTTTGAGGGTGAAGGCATAAGTGATGCCACGCGAAAGATTAAGCCCTCTAAATTTGGAGACATCACTGCAATCACGTCGTTGTACCGACCAGGTCCAATGGCAAATATTCCCGAGTTTGCCAAACGGAAGAATGGCGAAAGCCCCGTTGAATATATTCTGCCAGAGACAAAAAAAGTGCTCGAGGAAACCTACGGAATTATGGTTTATCAAGAGCAAGTTATGGGTATTGCCTCCACGATTGCCGGTTACAGCCTGGGTGAAGCCGATATGTTACGGCGTGCGATGGGTAAAAAAATTAAAACAGAAATGGATCAGCAGCGCGAACGTTTTCTAAATGGAGCAAGTAGCCGCGGCCATGACAAAAAAAAATCAGAAGAGCTCTTTGAGCTGATGTTTAAATTTGCTGATTATGGTTTTAATAAATCTCATGCAGCTGCTTATTCTGTTATTACAGCGCAGACGGCCTGGATTAAACACTTTTATCCGGCAGAATTTTTTGCAGCACTTTTGTCGACCGAGGTTGGGGACACAGACAAGGTCGTTCGTTACGTGAAAGACGCGCAAAAACGGGGTCTTAAAGTCCACACTCCAGATGTGAATTTTTCTGACTATTTATTTTCTGTAAAGGACGATGATATTTATTTTGGGCTTGGTGCAATAAAAGGCGTTGGTGAATCTGCTGTCGAAGCTATTATTTCTGCACGGGAAAAGTTACCTGACAAAAAGTTTAAGACGTTAGAAGATTTTTTTAATCATGTGGATTCACGAGCAGTTAATAAACGAGTGATTGAAGGTTTCATTAAAGCCGGCGCATTTGATCGTTTTGGCTTTCACCGAGCCCAGCTGATGAATGGGTACTCTCAATTTTTAGACCGAGCTGTTGAGCATCAAAAAGATAAAGAATCTGGTCAAGTTTCGCTGTTTGAAATGAGCTCGCCAGAAGAGAGCGTTGTCACTTTGCCAAATGTAAAAAATTGGAGTCGGGTGCAATCCTTGTCATTTGAAAAGGAAGTTTTGGGTTTTTATCTGAGTGATCATCCCTTACGAGGAATTGAGAATTTTGCAAAAATTTGGGCCTCATGCACGGTCTCTGAGTTAGCAACGTTAATGACGCCAGAGGAATTGCAAAAAATTGCCGAACAGGGAAAACCCAAATGGGGCGAAAAGAAAATTCAAAAGCGTGTGATCGTTGCCGGCTTAATCACGGATTACAAAGAGTTAGTTACCAAAAAAGGAACGCGCATGGCGTTTGCCAAGGTGGAGGACTTATCCGGTAGCGTGGAATTAGTTATTTTTCCAGACACATTTGCTCGCTATGCTGATTTGTTGAAGGAAGAAAAACCATTACTTATTGGTGGCGGACTAGAAGTTGAAAATGGCAATGCAAAAATTATGGCCGATAGTTTTGCTCTTTTTGATGACGTCTTGAAAAAGACAAAACGTATTTCTGTTCGCTTAGATAAAATTGAATTAGATGATTACGATAAACTCGATAGTTTACTGCTTGAATGCAAAGGCACGACGAATGTCCGGCTCATGATGAAAATTGATGGTCAGGATGTTGAGATTTTTGCAGAAAAACCTCATCAAATTGAGATCTCTGACCAGTTTTTTGAAGGGGCACGGCAACTATTTGGTCGCACTGACTTTATTGAAGTCTAAGAATAGATTAAGCTAAAGCATAGGACAGCGCGTGGGTCTTTTCAGAGCAGGAGCACTTATGTTTAAAAAATCCGTAGTAAGTTTTAAATTAAAAACCAAATTAAGTTATATAATGGCACTGACTTTTGTTTTTATCGGACTCGGTTTTAGCTGCTCTGGTAATCGTGTGAAACCAACAGAAACTACAGTAATTCCTGACACTGCTGTGCCTGAGTCTTCCTTAAAAAGACAAATTCGCGATGTCGATTTTAAAGCCCGGCTTGAAGAAAAGGGTCCAAAAAAAAGAATCGTTGTATTGCCATTCCTGGATCTCGGAGTTGGCCGGCCAGAACAAGCCCGCTTGAAAGCTCGTGAAGCATTTATGGATGATCTCAACAGGTCCGAAGAAGTCATTGCACTTGATTCAGATCAGTTAAAAGTTGATGTTTCAAAATATATGGCCTCAGGCGATTATGATTTAACAAAGCTTGCAAAAGACTCTCAAACCAGCGGCATTAGCACTCTGGTCGAGGGGAAAATTATTGATTTGCGGATCAAAAAGCAAACTGAAAAAGTGGGTATTGTCCGCAATTTAAAAACAACTTTTGAAGCCGTTGTGCGCCTTCGCATGTTAAACACACGCTCAGGAAAAGAGATTTTTCATACTGTCAAAACAGTAGCCATCGAAGATGAAAGCACGCGTATCGCTGAGCGCGTGGCCTCTGATCTATTTTTTACGAACAATCCGGAACTTGTAACGATCCTTATCAAAGATGCTTTCCTAGATTTTACGCCGCAGGTGATTGAGTCTATGAATGTTGTCATCTGGGAAGGCCGTATCGCTGCGCTAAAAGGTGAAAAAATTTACCTGAATGTAGGGCGTATTTCTGGAGTTCAGGTCGGCGATATCTTAAAAGTCGTCGAAGATGGCAGTGAAATTTATGACCCGGAGATCGGCTACCATATTGGGAAAGTATCCGGGCAGGCCAAGGGCACACTAGAAGTTGTAAGTTACTTTGGACAAGATGGTGCTGTCAGTGTTATTCATTCGGGAGCAGGATTTAAAGAAAATGACCGAGTTGAACTTTACCAATAATCAGTCAGTCGCAATAGCCCCAATTGCCCAGAGAACTCCAATAACTCCAAAGGATGTATCTCAGTTTGGCTATGAGGCCTCGTACTTAGGCGTTGTCGATTACTGCAAAGCCTATCTCATGCAGCAAGAGCTTGGCAGTTTAGCAAAATTTAAAAATCAAATGTCAGTGCTTGGCTTGCAACATCCTACAGTGATTACACTTGGACACCGAGCCAATGAGATGACTGAGCTAGTTTTGGACGCCAGCGCAAGCCATATCCCGGTGGTGCGCAGCACGCGGGGTGGTTTAGCCACTGTGCATTCCGAAGGTCAGCTGGTGATTTACCCAATTCTTAATTTAAAATTTTTTAATTTAGGTGTTCGAGATTACGTGTATCTGCTACTGCAGGCGACGCAAAGTCTGCTCGCATCCTATGGAATTTCTGCAAAAATTAACCTGAAGTGTGCCGGTGTTTTTACTGACCATGGAAAAGTTGCCTTTTGCGGCCTACAGGTCAAAGAGGGTATAACCAGTCACGGATTAAGTTTAAATGTGCGTAATGATCTAAGTTTGTTTCAGTTGATACGATCCTGCGGAATCCAAGATATGAAAATGGATTCATTATCGCGGTACGACATTGCGGAAACACCAGAAGAAATATTTAATAAATGGTCTCAGTACTTTTTAGATCAATTTAGATCACAGTATCTAAATTGATCTGTCGTTACTTGTGAAAGGTAAAAAAAAAGAGCCAAGTTTTACTTGGCTCTTTTTTTAAATTTTAATGTAAGACTTTAAATTCTTTAAGCTTAGTAACGCTTAGAGAATCCGCCGCCACCGCCGCCGCGTCCGCCGCCACCAGAACGTCCGCCGCCACCGCCACCAGAGCGAGGCTCTTGAGGCTTAGCTTCAGAAACGTTTAATGCGCGTCCTGACATTTCTTGTCCGTTTAATTTCTGGATTGCAGTTTGAGCTGCTTCTTCAGAACCCATCTCTACGAATCCGAAACCTTTGCTACGACCAGAATCACGGTCCATGATAACGTTTGCTGATTCGACTGCGCCGAATTCAGAAAACATATCTTGTAAAGCTGTTGAATCGACTGAGTAGGACAAATTTCCTACGTATATTTTTTTTCCCATAAGTGCCTCCTATGAAAGCTTGGGGGCCATTCGCGGAGACCAAAGAGAACCTTTAGAACCTGACAGAACGGACTATTGAGTCCTAATAAAACCAGATTTTTGCCTAAAAAGGAAGATATTTTTTTTGATGTAAAGCATCTTTACTAAAGTAGTGATGCTAGAAATTCATTTGAAATATACCGCATTTGATCCCGCTTTATGGGGGAGTTTTAACGAATCTTTACAGCAAGAGAATTAGCCTGTTTTTAAGTTTAGCAATTGTTATAGGGTCGGGGGATTAAGTTTGCGTTTTGATTTGCGATTGAAATTGGTCGTCCTTGTAGGACTCGAACCTACGACCCCTTCCATGTCATGGAAATGCGCTACCAACTGCGCTAAAGGACGAAATTTGCTGTATCTGAAGAGTAACAGGTTTAAGGCTCAGGTTCAAGCTTTCTTGCCTTTGTAGTCTTAACTGATTTAATCTCCGCCTCATGAACCATTTCAGTATTTTGCCGATTCTAGTTACCGGGCTTATGATTGCGAGCTTTCATGCAGCCATTCCGACGCACTGGCTGCCATTTGTGATTGCTTCGCGGACGCAAAAATGGAGCTGGAAAAAAACCCAATCTATTTTGCTCATTGCAGGACTGGGTCACATTATTATGACAACTGTTCTAGGCGCCCTTATATTTTATTTGGGTCTTGAATTTTTTAAGACCTATCAGGGTTATTTTTTACTGCTGGCTTGTTTATCAATTGGTCTATTTGGAACCTATCAAATTGTGCAGCACTTTCGAGGTCATAAACATTCGCATTGTGATCACACGCATCAGCATCATCATTTTGAAGAGATTCAAAAATCTAATCAAGACGGCTGGGCTATTCTCAGCTTGCTATCACTGCTAACTTTTTCTCCGTGTGAAAGTTTTTTGCCAGTTTATCTTTCTGCCGTGCATATGGGATGGTCAGGTTTTGTGTTACTTAGCTTTGTGTTAGCCATTGGAACTTTGTCGGCAATGCTTGTGCTTACCTGGATTTCGATGAAGTCACTGGCGAAATTTAAGATGGATTGGTTAGAAGATAATGAAAAATTAGTTTCTGGCATTTCTTTAATCTTGCTGTCAGTCCTTGTTTTTCTAATTGAATACAATCACCATTAGAGCTGTGGTAAAGATTGTCATTCCTTGGACTGAGATAGATTGGACATCGACGCGCTCTTCGGGTGCAGGCGGTCAGCATGTGAACCGCACAAATTCTGCAGTCCAAATTCGGTATTCGGTTTCTAATTCGTCCTTGTCAGACACGCAGAAGGAAAAGATTTTAAAGCGTTTAGCGCACCGACTGGTGCAAGGGGATGAAATCCTGATTCGTATTGAAGATCAACGCGATCAAAAAAGTAATAAAGACCGAGCCTACAAACTGTTATGTGAAATGATTAGTTTAGCTCTTATTGATCCTAAGCGGCGCGTGGCAACGAAGCCAAAAAAAAGTGCGGTCCGAAAGCGTCTGAATGAAAAGAAAAGACATGCAGAAATTAAAAAAAATAGATCAGAAAAATTTTAACTCTAGACAGCTTTTTGAGTTTTCTGATACTGGACAAGTGGCGCAATAATTTTAAATTGAGTATTTTTGTTTGAAACGTCGAGGCTTAGTGATCCCTGGTATTTGGAAATAATCTCTTGAACTAAGAAAAGTCCAATTCCAACATGGTTTGCAGTTTTTTTGGTGCTAAAAAATGGTGTCAGAATCTGCGACGTAAGTGTAGGATCTATGCCAGAGCCACTATCTGTGACTGTAATTATAAAATCGTTTTCATTTTTGCTGGCAGTCACTGTCACCCACTTTTGGTCCAAAGTCGTGACCGCATCAAATGCATTCGCGAGCAAGTGAGTGAGGATCCGCATCAGATCAGCAGCGACAAATTCGACGACAATATCGGTGTCGCAGTGCAAATTGAGTGCGACTCCATTTCTTAAAAATTTATGCTTATAGAGCGCTAGGGTTTCTGTAAGAATAGCTTGAAGCGAGCAGAACGTGGGAATGTCTTCGGCTCCTTGTTTTAAAATGGAACGAACGGTGCTGATACTGTCACTTATTTTCTGAGTCGCAGCCGTAACGCTTGTTAAAGATTTGATAAAAAATTCTTTTTGAATATTATCAGCTGCGATCATTTCTAAAAGTTGATCGGATCTTAACTGAATGGTGGCTAAGGGGTTATTGATTTCGTGAGATATTCCTCCCACTAAGTGCCCGAGAATGATCGCATTTGCTGACGTCAGAGCATGCTGTTCTAAATAAGCTCGTTCGTGGTCAAGTTGCTGAAAAGAGTCTTCGAGTTTTGTAAGAAAGTTCCGCCAAGAGTCCAGTTCTGGGACAGCATCTTGGTCTAGGTCTAGAGATCTTAAATACTCACGAAGTCGTGCGCTTTGCATTTTGATTTATCGGTCGATGCAAACAAAAACTAAATACAAATCGTCCTCACTTTACCTAATAAAAATCAATGAATGCATCACTGTAAACATCATTGTGAAATTTGGGTTGTGTTGTAGCGGATTATTCCCTCATACTAGGAGTAGCCTTATTTAACAGGAGCAACCAGATTGGCAAAAAAAAAGATTCTGATTGTTGAAGATGATAACTACTTTCGCGAAGCTATTTGTGATTTGTTAAAAAATCGCTATGATGTAGCGGAAGCACCAAATGGAAAAACAGCAATTGAGCAAATGTCCTTGCGCAGTTTTGATTTAGTATTAACTGATATTCAAATGCCAGGTTTAACTGGGATCGAGCTGTTAGAGTGGACCAAAAAAAATAAGTCTATTCCCGTCGTTATTATGACGGGATTTTCACTGTTACTAGAAACTCAGACAGCTTTTGATTTGGGAGCTGCAGGATTTATTTCAAAACCATTTAAAAATACCGAGCTTATGTCCACGTTGGCAAATCTGTTACCCGAAGTGGGTGTCACGGCTCCGGACAAAGAGATACTCCAGTTTTGCCGTGTCTCTATTGACGAATTTGTGGCAAGGCCTCACATTGATTTTGATGTGTATATTAAGCTGTCTGAAAGCCGCAGCGTAAAGTTAGTTAACAAAGGGGATGTTATTCCCGCAGAGCGTGTTCAATATTACAAGGAAAAAGGAATTAAGTATTTACACATTTTAAAAGAAGATTTTTCGAAGCTTGTCGATTTCAATTTAAATATGACAAAGATTATTAAAGACCGCTCGGACATTTCCACTGAAAAGAAACTTAATTTTATTAAGTTCACTGGTGAAGTCTTAATGGAAAAAGTTTTTGTTATCGGAGTTGATAAACAGAGTTTTTATGATGCTCAAACTTTTTTAAATATTTCAATGGATGTCATTGCTGAATCCGATGAGCATGTCAATTTGCTGTCACTGTTGAACAGACACTCAGATCATGTCTATGCGCATTCTGTCGGTGTTGCTATGTATTCTGTTATGGTTGCAAAGAAGATGTTTTATGAATCATCGTCTGTTTTATTTAAATTAATGACTGCAGGACTTTATCACGACATTGGAAAAAAAGAAATTGACCGCGAAATTTTGGATAAGCCCCGACACCTTCATACCAAAGAGGAGCGGCGTATTTTTGAAACTCATGTTGTTCGCGGGCAAGAGATTTTGTCAAAAATTGGTGGAGTTTCAGAAGATGTTGCCCACTTGGTGTCTGAGCATCACGAAGACATGGGCGGCCAAGGCTATCCGTTTGCTAAAAAAAGAAATGAACTGCATCCGCTTTCTAAAATTCTGCAAGCCGTTAATATTTTTATCGATTTATCACTGGGCGTGGGGGGTAAATCCATGAGCGGTGCTAATGCAGTCAGTTACATGGAAAAAATATATGATAATCGTGTGGATAAAGAAGTCCTAGAGGCTATAAAAAGTATTTTAGAAAAGTAAGCAATTTGCTTTTCACTGGCGTATACGGCGGAAGCACGAAACGAGTTGCCGCATGAAATGCATAGCTTTCAATAATTCCTCGCTGATGGCTAAATTCTACAAATCCATAGTGCCCGTGGTATTTCCCTAACCCGCTGGCACCGATTCCACCAAAGGGCAGGTGTGGGTTACTTAATTGCAGTAAAACAGCATTGATGCCGACACCACCCGAGGGAAAAGTTTTTAAAACCTGTTCAATAAATGGTTTAGATTTAGAAAAAATATAAAAAGATAGCGGACTTTCAAATCGACGGATTATTTTTTCTAAATCTAGAAAATCTTTAAATGTAAGTACTGGTAAAACCGGCCCAAAGATTTCTTCCTGACGAAAAAAGTTTTCGAAGTCGCTGATTTCACAAAGTTCAACGGCTTGTTGTGAAAATGGAACCGGAGAGCCTGCTATCCTCTGCAGCCGCTTTTCGTGGTGTGCATTGATAATCCGGCCCTCAATAGACAGGCTGTGCTTTTGGTTCAACAGCTGCATTTGCGTTTTAAATTCACCCACTTTTGATTCGTGAATTAAAATATAATCTGGAGCGACACAGGTTTGCCCACGATTTAAAAATTTACCCCAGAATATTTTTGCAGCGGCCACTGACAGATCAGCAGTGCTATCAATGAGAGTTGGGGACTTACCACCCAATTCTAAAGTGACTGGAATTAGTCGCTCCGCACAGGCTTTTGCAATTAGCCGCCCAACAGCTGTTGAACCCGTGAAAAAAACATGATCAAAATGAAATGTTAATAGCTGTTCAGTGACATTTTTGCCGCCCAAAAATAGCAGCACCTGGTTTGGTGAAAAACACTCTTGAATCATCTGCAACATAATATTTGAAGTTGCCGATGTCGTTTCTGACGGCTTAATAACAACTGTATTACCGGCAGCAAGAGCTGCCACTAAGGGTAAAACAGTTAAATTAAAGGGGTAATTCCACGGACTGATAATGAGCACAACACCCTTATTCTCAAAGCGTATTTTACTTCGATGACCAAAAAGTGAAACGGGTGTTGGTACTTTTTGATCTTTCATCCAGGTGCTTAGATTCTTTATAAAAAAATTAATTTCACCTAAAGCCGGTAGGAGCTCAGTTAAATGAGTTTCAAAATGTGGTTTACTAAAATCTTTATGAAGAGCTTCTAGAATCAGAGTTTCATTTTTAGAAATCCATTTTTTCAATTTTTTCAGCACCATCAGCCTGTCTGCCGCAGTCTCAAATCTTTGTTTCTGGGCCTGCTTTTTAAGTGCTAAAAATTGGTCCTGATTCATAAGTCCTTAAAATTGAAAAGTTTCTGATCTAACAAATGACTGGGTTTTACATTTTCCAGCGCCGTCATAAACGAGCCACCGAGGTTTGGTATTTGTTGTTCTAAATCGGTAATCAGTTTCTTCATTTTTTGGCGCTTAAGGCCTTCCTGTGACCCACATAAATTACAGGGAATAACAGGAAATTTCCAAATTTCCGCAAGCTCTATTAAATCTTTTTCTGGGACGTAAGCCAGAGGTCGAAGAATCACATTACGTTGATCGTCCGAGCGCAGTTTTGCTGGCATTGTGGCTAATTGTCCGGAGTAAAATAAATTCAGCAGCGAAGTTTCTATGATATCGTCTCGGTGGTGGCCGAGTGCCATTTTTGTAAAATTATTGGTAGCGGCATAGTCATAAAGAATACCGCGGCGAAGCTTCGAGCACAGCGAACAAAAAACTCCCTGTTTGATTTTTTCCGTCACGATCGAGTAGGTGTCTTTTGTAATGATCTGAAGTGGAATCGATTCAGTCGCAAGCCAAGCCTTAAATTCGGTGGCATTAAATCCTGGCTGACCTTGATCCAGTAACACCGTTTGCATGGTAAAATGAAAGGGAGCTCGTTTTCGAATTTCATCCATGAGGATAGTGAGTATGGAAGAATCTTTCCCCCCAGACACGCAGATCAATAATTTGTCGCCGTCCTTAAGCATATTAAAATCACTTAAGGCTTTCGTAATTTGTTTTCGAATCTGCACAGCTAAGGGGTGTTCACGGTCCGCCAGCTTAAGTGTCTGCATTTTTAAATTCCATCGTATGAACATTCAGTGCAGGTCGGTGAAATGGAATATGATTTAGTTGCAGCATTTCTAGTGAGCGTTGACTGACTTTGTCGCCAACGACAAACTGCCGACCATAGTTATCAATAAAATAAATGAGCTTCACCGTAACGCCGTGGTCATTCATTTCTTGAATGTAGGCAAACGGGCTTGGTAAAGCACGCACTTCGCTAATCTGGCTGGCCGCCTGCTCGAGTAGACTAATGGCCTTATGATAGTCTGTTAAAAATGGAAATTTGAAAATCTGGCTACGCAGAATGGGCTGACCCTCGGGTGAGTAGTTACTGACCTGGCTTTGTGCCATGGTTTTATTGGGTAAAGTTATCATTTCATCGGAAAAGCCAATCAGTAATGTGGATCGCCACGAGAGCTCTTTAACTTGGCCAACTATTTTCGTTGTGCCATTCATGACTTCTAGCCAATCTCCGATTTCAAATGTTTTATCGATTTGCAGTGAAATTCCAGCGAATAAATTTCCCAGCGTGTCTTGCAGGGCCAGACCCAAAATAATTGAGAACGCTGCTGAAGTCGCCAAAAGCGGAGTGAGTTGAACTCCTAAAATTGTATTCACTGCCCAGAAGCCAATTAAAATGGATAAAACTAACGAAAAAATATTCACAAGCAATAAGGGAACGCCCGCTCGCATAGAGCCCAGAAACAAATACTGCAGTACCAACAGCCGGCTGCATTTGACAAAAAAGATAGACCCAGAGAAAAAACAAATCGTTGCCAAGTAAGGGAGGACTCGTTGGATTAAATCAATCTGAGGGCTTTGCGTTGCTAGAAAAAAGAGTCCATAGGCTGCGCTTAAGATAAGGAAATAATTGACCAGGTTTTTGAAGTGAGTTTTCAAATTTCGGTGTCGCTCTTCGGAAACTTTTTGCAGGAAAAAACGGTAAAATAAATACGTGATAAGGCCTAGTGTTGCGAGCAAAATGTAGGTTTCTAAATCTATGATTTGAAACAAACGTGATGTTTGGATGATTCGGTCGTTCACAAAAACCTTCCCTAAAGTGTTACTCCGTCCAGAGATTAGACAGTTCCTCAATTTTTTCAAGTTTTTGTAGTTTTTTTTAGAAAAAATAGGCAGGAGAAAACAGAATTAATCACCCTAAAATCAGCATCTGTGTTATAAATGCCATACCTATGAGCTTAGCAAGATTAATTCTTATATTATGTGTGTTTTCGGCTGGTTTTTTTCTGGGGCTACCTGACGTGATAGCGCTTGAAAAATTAATTCCTGTCACTCCTTATTGTGCAAATAACTCAGCCCTTGTTGACCAAGCAGCCGCGAACCCCACAGCTGCGGACAGCGATCATATCGTCATTTCGAAACAGCGACGAAAATTATACCTTCTAAAAAATGGTGAAATTGTTAGAACCTATGATGTGGCATTTGGTTTTGGTAGCCAAAAGGGTCCTAAAATCAGACAAGGGGACGGCCGCACTCCAGAGGGACTCTATTTCATTAGCTTCAAAAATTTACAGTCAAAATACCATCGTGCGCTGCGAGTTTCCTATCCCAACGCTCGGGATATTGAATTTGCTAAAAAGCTTAACGTTCCTGCTGGCAGCGATATTATGATTCACGGCTATCCTCGCGGGTTTCTAGATGGGCTAAATCCTAGCGTCGTGCGTGCGCAGCATCCCCAGGTCGATTGGACCCGAGGCTGTATAGCCGTTACGAATGAGCACATTGAAGAAATTTTTGCTTTAGTGAAAACGAAAATTCCTGTAGAGATCTGTTCACTCTAGCACCTAGACCAAAAACCATATCCTAGTAGTCAATTTACTCGAAGTCTTTTAAGCTAGTGGCTTGGGGGACAGCATGAGTTCAACCGCATTAAAAAAGCCCACTGGAGTTTATCTTTTAGCCCTTCTTTTTCTGTTGGCGCCGGTCGGAAATATCGTTATCAGCTTCGCTGGTTCAGGTGTTAAAAATTGGTATGATCCATCGGTACTGACGGCATTTCTGCAAACAATTCCAGCCCTAGAATGGATTTGGTTGGGATTGTTATTTATCACTGGAATTTTACTTTTTAGGCCACATAAGCTGTCGTGGTCAGTAGCTATTTTAACCTTGCTACTTATTTTAGGTATCAATGCGTATCGTCTGTATAATGTCGACAGCAATTCGATTGATCCCGTGTTCCTAAAAGTATTCTCACTGCTTGCGATTATTTGCACTTTAAGTGTTTTGGTTATCGCATTTTATTTTCGGTTTCCGTATCTTGATAGACGGGCAAATTGGCTTTCAAATATTCGCCGAGTTGATATTCGCACGACTGTCCTTTGTGCTGACGCTAAAGCGATTACAGAGTCTTTATCAGTTGCGGGGTGTCGAATTTCTTTTGATTCCCCGAGTTCGTTGAAGAAAAATGAAATTGTGAATCTTAAGTTCCCAGAAATATCTTCAGTCGAGGTTCCTGGAACTGTGGTTGAGAATTTGGAGTTTGGAGCTCACTTTGAATTTACTGAGCTCAGCTCGCAATTTAAACAAGACCTTAGTCGTTGGCTAAAAGGTCGTGGTCAGTAAACACTTCAGCTCTTATTATGATACGCCGATAGGAACAGGGTGTGTTTTGAGAAAATTGTGACTGAAAAAAGAGGTCCCTATGAGTCTGCAAAAAAAAATTTTAAAACGGCTTCAGTGGAGTGCTACCCATGTTTCGTGGATCGCGGCATACACCTCATGGATAACGATGGTGCTGTCTCCGGTTGCGTACGGTGCTCAAGTGGAAGCCTATTCCAAACAGCAATTGCAGCAATCATTGCAAGAGCTCGGACTGGATAAAAAATCAACTGTTGGAGAATTCTGGCAAAAATCAAAAGCCTACTTTCCAGCTTATGTTTATCAAGAACTAGAAGAATTCGTGAAGTTAAATAAAAATCTGGAGATGCCAGCATTTGATTTGAGCACGGCAAAAGCGACAGATGGTACAGAGATCCCTGTTTTGCAAAGTACGCAAAATGGAAAAACTAATCGCATTCAATTTTTTGGTCAGAAAAACAACTGGGCTAAATTTAATAATCAGGTTTTATCTGAAGACGATTTAGAGCGCCCCAATGACATATTCAAGCGTTTAATGGCCAATGATATTAAGCTAAAAAATGACTACGATAATTTGCGTAAGAAAAATCAAGCTGCCGGTGCACGCCAAATGGCCCCCGAACAGCTGCAACAGATGCGTGACTTTACCCGCTTCAAGGGCTTTCCAGTCATCACGCCGCAGCTGTGGCAATCGTTGACTTTCGAGCAACGCGCCGGTCACGTGGTTAATATGCGCTTGATGGGAATGTCTGCACAGCGGGTTTTGGCTTATAATGAAGTTCAAGCGAAATCTAAAAATTTATTAGAACTTATGCTTTCGCCAGAGGCCTTTGCTCAAACCCCAGCAGCGCCCGTAGTTTCTGTTAAGGACAAAGTCGTTCCGCGAAATAAGGACCGAGGTCGAGTGAGTAAAACTCAAAATGGACAGAAGATAAATATTCCAGATTCAGCAAAATCTTGCATCGTCGCAGGGTACGTAGGAGCTGAAGGTATCGGCGATAATGCGCGCGGTAAAAATAGAAAACTATGTTCGTTAGATATTGCTCTTGGAATGTATGGGGAGAACGGAGCTCCTGCTTATGTTCGGGAAGCAAATACTTATTGTACAACCCAGAAGGGGAATTCATTCCGTGCGTGCAATCCGATGCAGTACAGTTTCCCGAAGGGAAATCCAATTTGTATTGATCAGAATAATTTAAATTTTCAAACTGCGACACACCGAAATGGAATTTGTGATACTGCCAGTCCACTTTCATCAGCGAAAATGGTAATGGAATTTAATGGCAGAGATTATTCGAATGTTGAGCCTGCATCTGTACGCCAAAAAATGATTGAAGATGACCAGCGGAAAACATTTTTTGTAGCGACTAAAGATTTTATCGCTGGCATGTTAGAGCACGGAGACAAAAATCGCAGTTCAAAATTATTAGACATGTTTAAAGCTGGAAAATGGGATCCTGAGCTTGATAGAGAAATGGTTTCCATGCAAATGGCTTATGAAGATGAAGTCAACCGAGCTATAAAATCCTGTCATGAAAATATTGCGCTGAAACAGTCCGATTCACAGCAAAAAGGCGCGTGTGATCAATTGCACCGCCGTTGGCTTTTTACCGAAAAATTTGTTGCTCAGTATCGGCAAAATGCGTGTCCAGAAGGATCAGCCTACATTGGCGCCTACGCCGATGATGAAGCAATTACGAATTCAACTGTTGTTGTCGCAAAAACGGATCAAGGAAATAATGTTACCAAGACTGAACTTAACCGAAGTCAGTTAAAGGATGCTGAGGGTAAGGGACTGTGTCAGTGCGTATCTGACAAAAGCGTCACTGGCTTTAAGGGAAGCTGTAAAGTTCCAGCAGTTATCGTTCCGCCAGTACCAGTTGCCACAGAACCACTGAAAAAAGAACCTACGGAAGTAGATCTATCCTGTCCAACGGGAACAATCCTGGTTCAGGGTGGTGATGAAAATCAGTGTCGCTGTAATGACAAGGATGGAAAAATGCTATCACCAACAACACCACCTGAGGATGTACCCAAGTTGTGTCAAAAGAGTGATCTTTGGAAATGGGTACTGGGCGGTTTAGGCGTCCTTGGGCTTCTTGCTTTATTTTTTAAAAAGAAAAATTCAGACGCGCCACCGAAACCTCCACGGCCAAATCCTGTGCCAGATTCTCCGTTGAAACCGCCTGGCATAGTTCCGCCACCACCACCACAGCCCTGTCCAGCACCAAAAGTTGGAACCTATCCGAATTGTGCATGTCCAGCTTCTATTTCATGTGGTGCCGAACAACAGATTTATAACTTAAACACATGTCAGTGTACACCAAAGCCCGAGCCGGTGAAGTGTGCGGATGGTTTGCCGCCACTTAACAATGATTCGATAAACTGTCCGCCTGTAGTGCCGCCGCCGGCGCCGACTGAGGGTGGATCTGGGAATAACTGTCCGAATGGTAAGTGCAACAGCGGTGCGCCAACAAAGACAAAAAAATAAAATTAATTAAAAGAGGTTATTTGTATGAAACTTTGTAACATAAAAATTCAACTGAAATGGTTCACGACCTGGTTATCCGTAGCAACATTAGTCATGTCTCCAGTAGCACTGGGAAAAGAAGCTGAAAAAATTTCTCAGAAACAAGTGAATAGTGCTTTAAAAGAAATGGGCCTTGATAAACAAATCACAGTCGGTGAATTTTTTGAGAACACAAAGAATCTTTATCCTGAACGTGTGCGTAGTCAAATTGAGCCAGTTTTAAAAAATTACAAGAATGTACTGATGCCAAAATTTGAGGTGACGTCCTCTAAAAATGCGGAGGGCTTAGACGTTCCCACGGTGCGCGTGACACAAAACGGACAAATTTTAAATTTGCAATTTTTTGGCGAAGCTGAAAGATACATCAAATTTCAAAATACCACTTTAACTGAAATTGACATTATTAATTTTAATGAGATTTTTGAACGCGTTTCTGCTGGAGATGTAAATTTACGTAATCAAACTGAAATCAAAACCACAGCCAGCACTGCAAGTAATAAAAAATCTTTTACCGGGTATCCTACTGTTACTAAGGAATTCTGGAATGGTATGACCCCAGAAGAGCGTGCTAATTACATGATTCATTTGCGCCTGTTATGGAGTGATGCAAAAAAAGTTTTGACCGAAGTGCAAAAAGAAAAGAAATCCGGAAAAATTAAAACGTCAGCTGTGAGCGATGACTCGCTAAATAGACTAGAAATGTTTCTAAAAACATTGGTTCCGGATGCAGAAGCTGCACCAACGGCTGAAGCTCAGCGAGCAAAAAAAGTAAATACGGCTAGCCGAAAACAAAAAGTAGCGGATGCAGCTGAAACGGCAACGTCCAATGACTGTCTTGTTGCAGGCTACGTGACCTCATACAGCTCTGCCGTGTGTGATCATAAAAACATCAAGGCCGAATATTTACAAATTGAAATTGTTAAAAAAGCGAACGACTTTTGCGGCCCCAAGAAATTAGCTTGTAATCCAGTTGTGTACGGAACGCCAGGCGGTGAACCCACATGTCTTAACCCAGGTCGTAGCGCTGAATTTCAGATTGCCACTCATTACAATGGACCTTGTGAGTCTATTAAAAACAACCGCTTAGGAAACGAAGTGCAGTTTTTAAAAGATGCAAATAAAACTCAAGGCCGCTATGCAGCTGACAACTTACTGGGCGTTAATTTAGAGGCTGACGCAAAGAAATTTCAAGAACCTAATTTTGAGCAGACGCAAAGTTTTCTAGAAGGGATGCTAAAATTTAGTGGAAAAAGTTTATATGCCAACGGTGCCATTGATGAATCTTCGCTGGCTGAAGTAATAAAAATAAAAAATCAGTTTGATTCAGATATCGTGCAAGCAACTGCAAGCTGCAAAGCCAGTTCTGACGCTAGAAAAAGCCATGAGAAAAATTTTTGGAAAGCGTGTGATCAATTGCAGCGACGTTTTCTTTTCGTCGCAGAATTTTTTCAAGCAAAATGTCCAACAGGCTCAATCATTGATCCTGGAAGTTTGAAGTGTGCGTGTGGCACTGGAGCCCCAGTGAACCCAGGTGGTCAGTGTAAGCCGCCTGAGGCAAAACCAGCAGAGCCACCAGTAACAACCCCACCAGAAAACAAAGAGCCAGTCGTAAAACCTGCTCCTGGTGAAGTGTGTCAGGGAGTTGAAGAAGTAACTGTAGGCGACAAAGACTCAGCTGGTACTGGCGCTGTTGTGACCGAATGTATTCCAGCTAAAAAGCCAACCAAAGAACTCTCCTTCTGGGATAAGCTTTGGAGTGGAGCTAAAAAAATCGCTCCGTTTGCCTTTGCGGGACTTGCGATTTTTGCGATGTACAAAATATTTCAACCCAAAAAACCAGGTTTAAATCCTGCTGGTGACTTTTGTCCGAATGGAACAAAGCCACCGTGTGGTCAAGTGTGCTCTGGAAATTCATCATTACAGTCAAACGGGCAGTGTGGATGTGCGGCATGCCCACCAGGACAGAGCTCAACTAGCACAACCTCATGTTTGTGTGGCAGCGGTGGCGCGGGTGTAAACGGTGGAGCCACGTTGAAGACGTGTTGGGATGGTTCTAAGGTCGATCCGTCTTTAGAGTGCCCACCTGCGCAGTACACGTGTTGGGATGGTTCTAAGGCCACGAACGCGCTGAAATGTCCAGAGAAGCCGCCAGTAGCAACGCCCAAAACGGGCGTAAAAAAGTAATCCTGTATGGCTGAAATTAGTAGTGAAATTCCCGAACAGACCCCGCTGATTCCAAAGCGGGGACCCCACGAGTTAGAAATTTCGAAACCGCTGTTTCGGCGGTTAGAAATTATTGAAACAGATCTACTAACTGGTCACAGTTTTCATGGTGGTTCAAAGCGGAAATCTCAATTTCAATTAGCTCTTTGGACGTGGTTTTCAGCACTGCTCGATTTGTTAGTTCTTGTTTCGGCGAGTTGTTTTTTTATTGTTTGTTTTTCACTTGTCATGAAGGCCTCTCCAAGCTTGATTTTTGCGACTTCGATTAAAAATCAAAGCACCTATGTTGTTTATGGTTTATTATTTTTTACTTTTTTGTGGAGCTATTTGGTTTTTATGCGAGCATTCATCGGAGCCTCAGTGGGTGAATGGACGTGTGACTTACGCTTAGGACAGCCCGTGCAGCGCTCTCAAACTAAATACATCTTGCAGGTTATGCTACGCACAACTGTGGTGTTAATAACTGGAATTATTTTTCTTCCACTGCTCTCGCTGGTATTCAAAAAAGATTTGCCTGGAGCCATTTCAGGTCTTCGAATTTATTCTTTGCAATAAAACGCAGGTCTCAAAATGTTTTGTCTGTGGGAACTGATCGACTAAAATAATTTCACGTAGTTTGTATCCAGCTGCAAGGAGCTGCTGCGAATCCGCCTTAAGGCTTTCTGGAAAACAGGAAATATAAATAATCGTCTCAGCAGCCACCGAAATTATTTGTTGGGTAAAATCTTTTAATCCTGAGCGGGGTGGGTTTACGACAACTGCATCATATCTTTTGCCAACTGGCAGGGCCATCTTTTGATAATCACCACGATAAATTTGCAGGTTTTCTTCAAGGCCATTTCGCTGTGCATTTTTCAGCAACAACTGCACAGCCTGTTCGTGGGACTCATACACGTCGACATTGTGTTTCTGCGCTAATAAGGGAAGCGTAAATTGGCCGATACCACTGCCGAATTCCGCAATGTGCTGGCCGCAAGATACCTGATTTGGATGAAGCCATTTTAAAATAGTTTCAGTGATAACGTGAGCCGTATCCCAGGACGGTTGCGTGAAGCTTGAAATAAAACATTCTAATAAATGGGTGTCCGTTTTAAACCAAGCTTGGGGTTCTGGATCTGTTAATTTAAAACGATCCTCGGTCTGAAAAATTAATTTTGATAGTGTTTTTGCTTTTTGACCCACTTCGATTTTAAAACCTAGTTCTAAAAGTGCCTTGAAGCAGGTCTGCTCTGTGAGTAAGTTTTTAATATCCAGGTTAGCAAAATCAAGCCATACGCCTTTAATTCCAGTAGGACCAACTCGTAAGCGCACTGAGCCTTTTTTAATTGGAAATACAATTTTTTTAAATTCCAAAAAAGCAGCCGCCACTGCCGGAGCTAGTTGTGAGCACTCATGGAGATCTAAAAGCTTTTGATTTTTGTCGTAAAGCCCCATAGCTCCATCTTCAATCGTGAAGTCAAAGCGCTGGCGTAAGAAATTTTCTCCACAGGTTTTAATTTGAATTTCGGGAATCGATAGATGTGCATCCGTAAACAATTTTGCGAGTATTTCTTTTTTTTGCAGCAGCTGCGACGCATAGGGTTCGAATGCAAAGTGACAGCCGTTGCAGGTGCTCAGATGGCGGCATGGAATTTGGCTTAAACTTGACATCAATCCCCTGGTTTGTTTTGATACCGACATGAAAAAATTGTTAATTGCTAGCGTAGCGTCTTTTACAGGTTTGGTCATTCTTTCTTCTCTTACTGTGGCAGCAAAAGACGATGCGGCACTGGTTAATCCTGTCACCCCTGACAGCATTGTAAGTACTGACACTCAGTTGTACACGAATTCGAAACAAATCACGTTTAAGGGCCCGCGCTCCGGAGAAGGCTACTTCAACAGTGACGGACAAAAAATGATTTTTCAATCTGAGCGTGAGCCTGGGAATCCATTTTATCAAATGTATATTCTTAATCTGCAAACTGGGAGCACCGATTTAGTGTCAACAGGTTCTGGAAAAACAACCTGCGGCTGGATTCATCCAGCCGGTAAAAAAGTTATGTGGTCCTCGACCCATTTGGATAAAGAGACCTCGGCAAAAGTGAAAGCCGAATACGAAGAGCGGGCAAAACCGGTCAAAGGCCGCTACTCATGGAGTTTTGATAACGAATTTGATATTTTTGAATCCGATTTAAAAGGAAAAAAGATCAAACAATTAACCAAAGAAAAAGGTTATGATGCAGAAGGTTCGTATTCACCTGATGGTCAATGGATTGCTTTTGCTTCAAATCGTTCGGCGTTCACTGAGACATTAGATGCCGATGCACAGAAAATATTTGACCGTGATCCCTCCTATGCCATGGAAATATATATTATGAACTCTGATGGCTCGGCGGTAAAACGCCTGACGACATCAGCCGGTTACGACGGCGGACCTTTTTTTAGCCAGGATGGAACAAAGATTACCTGGAGACGTTTTTCAGCTGATGGTTCGAAAGCAGAAATTTACACAATGAACGTGGATGGAACCGAGCAAAAACAAATCACTTCACTGGGCTCCATGTCGTGGGCTCCGTTTTATCATCCGTCGGGGGATTACATTATTTTTGGTTCATCTGTTTTAGGCTATGCAAATTTTGAACTCTTTATCGTAGATAGCGCTGGTACGCAAAAGCCAGTTAGGGTTACATTCACAGACGGCTTCGATGGGCTAGCAAGTTTTTCTCCGGATGGCAAAAAATTAACGTGGTCACACCGGAGTGAAAAAGGGGAAAGCCAAATTTATCTTGCGGAGTGGAACGATCAAAAAGCTCGCGAGCTTTTAAAATTACCGCAGAAAAAATTTCTGCCAGCCGCTGACGTTGATTTAAAATTGACTCAAGCAATTAATCAAACAGATGTGCGCTCGGTAGTGCAGTACCTGGCGTCTGAAAACCTGTCTGGTCGAGCCACCGGTTCACCTGAAGAGAAAGTTTACACCGAGAAAATAGCTCAGCTTTTTAAAGTGTGGGGACTGAAGCCAGCTGTCGGCAGCAGTTTTATTCACACATTTGATTTTGTTTCGTCAGTCGAAGCGACTGATACCAACACGGTTGATGTTGCTGGGCGCCTAGCTAAAAAACTGGTACGTGGAGAAGACTATCAAATTTTATCCTACTCAAAATCAGGTAAATTCGCACCAGCACCATTGATTTTTGCTGGCTATGGAATCAAAGCCACGGCCACTGAAAAATTACCCATTCTAGATTATTATAAAGATCTTGATGTTACGGGAAAATGGGTCTTGATTCTGGATGGCATGCCTGAGCATCCCAACAAAGAGATGCGTTTGCATCTGCTGACGTTTTCACGCCCACAGCATAAAATAACAGTCGCCAAAAACCTAGGTGCTGCAGGTGTTATTTTTATTTCCGAGAGTGGATTAAAAAAATTAAAGTTTGAGGGATCATTATCTGATTCGACACTACCGGTTTTAAAAATTTCAGAAGCACTGTTTGGCCAGTTATTAGAAAAATCGGATAAGTTAGACCAGTTTCCAAGCGTTACAAAATTAAAAGAACAGTTTTCTAATTTAGCAGTAAGCACGGGCTTTCCATTAAATTCACAGTATTTGTCAGCTGAAATTGATCTGGTATTTAAAAAATCCACTGGTCGAAACGTTGTTGGCACGGTGAAGCCAGCGACTCATTTACAAAAGCAAAAATCAATTATTCTTGGAGCTCACGGAGACCATTTGGGCCGGGGACAGGGCACTGGCTCGTCGTTAGCGCGCGCAGACGAAGTGGGTTTGATCCACTTTGGAGCTGATGACAATGCCTCTGGCGTGGCTTCTGTGCTTGAATTGGCCCATTACTTTTCAGCAACTGAAAATCGAAAAAAATTAAAGAAGCCAATCTATTTTGCGATCTGGTCTGGCGAAGAGGTTGGCGTATTAGGATCAAGTGCATTTGTAAAATCATGGGAAAGCCAGAGTAAAAATGATTTTAGTAAAGCCTTCGAAGCCAGTTTAAATTTAGATATGGTCGGGCGCCTAAAAGATAATTTACAAGTTCAAGGTGTTGCTTCAGCTCCGCAGTGGTCAGGATTAAGTGAAGAGGTAGGATTAGTTACTGGACAAAGTTTGACTCTGACCTCAGATCCCTATTTACCCACTGACGCAATGACATTTTACTTGGCGCAAATTCCATCAATTTCTTTTTTTACTGGGGCGCACACGGAATATCATTCACCGCGTGATACTGCAGATACTTTAAATTACCCTGGACTTGTTAAAGTGACCGACGTGGTACGCACTTTTTCAGAAAAGCTCGCACAGACTTCAACCGCTTCAGTTCAGTATCAGAAAGTAGAAGGAAACTCGGGCCAAAAAATGGAGGGTCGTAGCTTTCGAATTTTTTTGGGAACAATACCCGATTACAGCCAAGAAGGTGTTAAGGGAGTTCGAATTTCAGGGGCTGCTAAAAATTCTCCGGCAGAAAAAGCAGGCTTAAAACAAAACGACATTATTGTTGAATTTGATCAGACAAAAATCGAAAACCTTTATGACTATGTTTACACTCTGCAGGCAGTGAAGGCGGGTAAGCCAACAAAAATTAAAATTAGCCGAGGTAGCGAGACGCTCGAGCTCGATATCACGCCTGTGTTAAAGGAATAATAAAGCATTCTGCGAACAGGCGCTCACAGTTTTATTTGGGGACATTTCTTCTGTAGGGCCTCAGTCAAAGTGGGACCTGTGTATTTCAGGACGAAGTCGCCGTCTTGCGAGTAATTTAAAAAATACTTGTTAACTAGGCTACACGAGCCAGTAGAATTTGCAGATTGAACCTTTGTTTTATTATTAGGGTTTTGTAGCCGTAGGCCACCTAACCGAAATCCACTATCTAGCCAGTAACCCTTTTTTAGTGCTATTTCTATACCGCCTTCATTTTTCGGAGACAATGGCTTTTCGCTGAACGTACCGTCTGATAAACTAACGACTGAAAAATCTTTTCCTGAAATTCGAAACTCATGTCCTGAAACCATTTTTACGATGACATCATTGTTGGGCTCAAATGAATAATCCGGATACTCTAAAATT
>JAYUTU010000179.1:0-2528 GCA_043754975.1 Bdellovibrionales bacterium
AAATCTCTGTACTCAAATCCAAGTCCCCAAGATCCGGCCAAGGACAAACGTCTGCGACCCCCCAGTGCCCGTCCGGGTCAGTGAGTCTAATTAACGAGCCTCGCTGAAATTTACCATCTGACTTTTTAATCAGTTCGTACTTAGAAAAAGAAGTTTTCATTTTATCTGAAAACCGATCGCAATAAGAATACTAAACAACATTCCAAAAAGTGACGACATCGCTAAATATTTATTATAGAGACTGCTGGGTTCTGTGCGAAAAATACGTTTAGCGATAAAAAGGCCCACCGGAAATGAAATCAGTGGGATAATGTAAACCCACCATAATTTCTGATACAGCCAGTAGTAACCGGTTAAAAAGGGCGCTACACATAAAAAAGCAATCCAAAACCTGCCCCCAGTTTTTCCCAAGCGCACTGCCAAGGTTTTTTTATTCACTAATCGATCCGCTTCGATGTCTCGCAGATTATTGATTGCAATTAAAATTGTGCTTAATAAACCAATTTGTAATCCTAAGATCAGAGCATTCATATCCCAGGTTCCAGTGAGCAAGTAATAAAGGCCACCCACTGCCACCAAACCAAAAAACAAAATAACAAATAGATCTCCTAGGCCCCGATACGCTAAAGGAAAAGGCCCCGACGTATAGCCGTAGCCCAGTAAAACGGAAATTAAACCTATCGCCACTATGGGCCACCCGCCGTGAAAAACGAGTGGCACGCCAAAAGCTATAGCTGCCAAGAAAAAACCAGTGGCCATCCACATAACCTGTTGGAAGGTAAAATGCCCTTGCTGAGTGACTCGCATGGGACCTAATCTGGTTTCTGTATCGGCTCCTTTTTTAAAATCCATGGCATCATTCACAAAATTAGTGCCGATTTGAATGCAAAAGCTTGAAAACAAAGCAAATGTGACTATCCACCACTGCAGCTGATGTTGGAGGCCGTAAGCCATACCCGTTGTAGCAATAATTGGAACAGCAGAGGCCGATAGTGTTTTCGGACGCGCTGCTAAAATCCAAGCTTTTGTTTTTGTCATGACGACAGACTAGCAAATGTTTGCTAGTCTGAGAAGGTTTCTTCTAGGAGTTTAAATGATCACTTTAGCTGCTGTTTTAGGTTTCTTTGCAGGCGGATTACTAATTGGCTTTGTTGTTTATTCAAGACTTCGTATCGACAGTCAAACGTGGCAAACGAAATACGAGTTAACATTAGCCAGTGCTGAAGGACAAAAGACAGAATCAGCAGCACTACAAAAGCAGCTAACGATGCAGTTTGAGAATTTAGCACAGAAAATTTTTGACGAAAAATCATCAAAGATGACAGATCAGAATTTTCGCCAGCTGACGGGTTTGTTAGATCCTTTGAAAGAGCGCATTAAAGATTTTGAAAAAAAAGTGGAGGACACGTATTCCAGCGAGCGTGCCGAGCGCGGGCATCTAAAAGGCGAAATTTCTAAACTCATGGAGCTGAATCAGACCATGTCCAAAGAAGCGCACAACTTAGCGCTGGCGCTGAAGGGCGAAAACAAAACCCAGGGCAACTGGGGCGAAATGATTTTAGAAAATATCTTGGAACGATCTGGCTTAAGAAAAGGCGAAGAATTTTTTACGCAGGAAACACTGCGTGGCTTGGGTGGAGAAATTTTAAGACCTGACGTCATCGTAAAACTCCCGGACGGAAAACATTTAATTGTCGACTCGAAAATGACGTTAACAGCTTATGAAGCGTCAGTCTCTGCAGCTACTGAGGGTGAACGCGAACGTTTCGCCCAGGCGCATGTCGAATCCTTAAAACGCCACGTTGGGGAATTATCTGAAAAAAAATATCACTTAGCTGACCAGATTATTTCACCCGATTTTGTGATGTTGTTTATGCCACTGGAGCCTGCCTTTGCTTTAGCATTCAGATTGAAACCCGATCTATTTGAAACAGCGTGGGATCGAAATATTGCTATCGTTAGCCCAACGACATTGCTAACGACTTTGCGCACAGTAGCTTCGCTCTGGAAACAAGAACGCCAGCAAAAAAATGCGCTCGAGATCGCAAAACGTGGTGGTGAACTTTACGATAAGTTTGCAGGAATTGTGAAAGATTTAGAAACTCTGGGTGACCGAATGAATTCAGCACAAAAAACCCATTCCGAGATTATGGGAAAGATTTCTACTGGCCGCGGAAATTTATTAAATCAGGTTGAACGATTAAAAGAGCTGGGTGCAAAGGCTGAGAAATCTTTGCCAACGCTTTTAGAATAAAAATTAATAAAAAAGATAAAGAATGATCAGGCCATTACTGCCAGCGATTCCCGCAGCCGTGACCCCGACGGCAGCACCGCCGTTACCAGCCCCACTTCGTTGAATGTGTGCACTGTTTCCCGGCGTGGTTCCAACACCCGTAACAGTTGTGCCACCAACTACAGTGAAACTGGATCCACCGCCGCCACCGGCTCCGGAAATAGCTGCTATGTGCGCCGCATTTCCACCGCCGCCACCGAAGTAGCCGCCACCACCGGCCCCACCACCAGGTCTG
>JAYUTU010000180.1:0-5491 GCA_043754975.1 Bdellovibrionales bacterium
GGAACTTACGCCACTCCGATTATTAATCATCCTGAAGTTGCTATTTTAGGAATGTACAAAATTGCAGATAAGCCAATTCTAAAAGATGGCAAAATAGATTTTATCAAATCTATGAATTACACTGTCACGTGTGACCATCGATTAATAGACGGTGCTGTCGCTGCAAATTTCTTAAAATCATTTTTTCAAAAAATTCAAAATCCAGGCATTTTAATGATGGGGATGAACTAATGCAAAATTTTGATGTTGTGGTTATTGGTTCTGGTCCCGGTGGATATGTTTCTGCAATACGAGCATCACAGTTAGGTTTCAAAACGGCGATCATAGAGCGTGAAGCCCTGGGTGGTGTTTGCTTAAATGTAGGCTGCATTCCCTCTAAGGCAATGATCACTGCGACTCACTTATTACATAAAGCTCAGCATGATTTTAAAACCATGGGTTTAAATATTAAGGGCGGCATCGACGTCGATATGAAAACACTGGTGAACTGGAAACAGTCCGTTTGTGATAAAATGTCCGGTGGAGTCAACCAACTTTTAAAAGGCAACACGGTCACAGTTATTAAGGGAAATGCTGAATTCAAGTCAGCTAAGGAAATCATTGTTAAAACAACTGCAGGCACAGAAGCTATTACCGCAAAATATTTTATTGTAGCAACTGGCTCCAGACCGATTGAAATCGGCGGTTTTCCATTTGATGAAAAAGATATTTGCTCGTCAACTGGAGCGCTGGCTTGGGATTCTATTCCCAAGCGAGTTGCAGTTATTGGTGGCGGTTACATTGGATTAGAAATTTCTTCGTATTTAAGAAAATTAGGCACTGAAGTGACTATCATCGAGGCGCAATCAGCATTGCTAGCGGGTGTTGTTGATCCCGAGTGCGCGCAAGTTGTAACTCGTAAAGCAGAAAAAGCTGGTATTAAAATTATCTATGGAGCAAAAGCCAAAGCTCAGAAAAAATCTGGCCCTGGTTATGTTGTAACGTTTGAAGTGAACGGAAAAGAAGACGCGTTATCTGTTGATAAAATTTTGGTTACTGTAGGCCGCAGGCCCAACGGCGATCAAAGTAATTTAAAGGCTGCAGGTATTGCTGTCGACGAACGTGGTTTTGTAAAAGTAGATGCCCAGCGCCGCACTAACATTCAAAACATTTTTGCTATTGGTGATCTCTGTGGTCAGCCGATGTTAGCTCACAAGGCTTCTTATGAAGGCGTCATGGTCGCTGAAATTCTTGCAGGACAAAATCGTGTTTATGATGTGAAGACAGTTCCAGCCGTGGTGTTTACAGATCCAGAAATTGCATCTGCTGGAATGACGGAAGCGGAAGCCAAAGCCAAAGGATTTAATGAATTATTAATTTCTAAGTTCCCATTTGCAGCTAATGGGCGTGCCGTTAGCATGAGTGAAACAGATGGTTTCGTAAAAATGATCGCCGACAAAAAAACACATGTGCTGTTAGGGGTTCATATCGTTGGCCCCGAAGCTTCTAATTTAATTTCTGAAGCCGTGATTGCAATTGAAATGGGAGCTCGCCTAGAGGATGTTGCCTTATCCATTCATCCACATCCAACGCTTGGTGAAACGATGATGGAAGCTGCTGAAGCTACATTAGGACACGCGATTCACATTATACAAAAGCCATTATCTGGAGCTCATAAAACAGCGCCGTTATGATTGCTAAAGAGCGAATTTTTGAAAACTGTATTTTTGAGGACTGGGGCTTAATCGATTATGAAGCAGCCCTAGAAAAACAAGCCAAGTATGTAGAAATTGTTGCCGGAAATGAAGATCATTCCGGCTTTCTTATATTTTGCTCGCACCCAGCAGTAGTCACGACCGGCAGGCAAACAAAAGCTGATGATGTATTTTCATGGACGGGTTCAATTGTCGAAGTTTCTCGGGGAGGACGCGCCACCTATCATGGACCTTCGCAGGAAGTCATCTACCCGATTATGAATCTAAAAAAACCGCGTCATGGTCGTGTCCTGCAAGATGTTCGGGGATTCATTCGTGCTTTAGAATCCACTATTATACAAACTCTGAAAGAGTATGGGTTGGAATCTCACGGAAAAACAACAACAGCCTTAGAAAATTCTTTGGAAGATACTGGCGTCTGGATTGGTGAGCAGAAAATTGCATCTATCGGAATTGCTGTGAGGAAGTGGGTTACTTTTCATGGAGCAGCAGTCAATGTGGATTGGGATCCAGAGGCATTCCAAGGACTTAATCCTTGCGGTTACAAATCCAGTGTCATGACAAATTTAGAGCACTGCTTGCAACATAAAATAAACCGCACAGCTTTCAAAGAAAAATTAAAATCTCACTGTTTGAGCCTGCTTTAATTACTTTTTTTCTATTTTTTTAAGAGATAAAACAAAGCGTGTGTTTGACGCTTTCGGATCGTAATAAAATTCTCCCCCGTGCGCATCTGCAATTTGTTTTGATAAACTGAGGCCCAGACCTGTTCCGTGACCAGTGGGCTTAGTCGTGAAGAACGGTGCCATCATTTTATCAGCAATATCTTTTGGAATTTTATTTCCCGAATCAATCACTTCGACTTGGTAGTTATCTTGGCGTTTAGAAAGAATAAGTTTGGTCCAGCCAGTTTTACTGGTTTTTATTGCGTCAAATGAGTTATTCAACAGATTCACTAATACTTGAATTATTTCAGCACTGCGAGCTTCAATAAGGTCTGTGTGATCCACTGGGTTTTGAATTTCAATCGATAACTGATACTGCTGTTTTAGAAATCGCTCTTTACAAATCTCATAGGACTCTTCAACAATTTTCAAAATAGAAACGTGCTCATAAGGATCTTTTTCTGACTTCCGAGCCAAGGCCTTGGATGAATTGATAATTTTTTGGATTCGTAAACTGTTTCTTTCAATCAGTTCGAGATCCCGCGCTAGTTTCTCTTTATCAATGGCCCCTGCAGACATGCGCTCGAGCATAAGTTGTGATTTACCCTGAATAATTGCTAGGGGGTTATTAATCTCATGGGCAATTTCGGCAGCCATTTCACCTAAAGCTGCCATTTTCGACTGCCCGATCAGTGAATTCTGAATTTTTATTAATTTTCGAAGATCACTGCCCGTATAAGCGTAGAAAATAGTATCCGAGTTGGTTCCAGCGCGGACTGAAAAAATATGTAACCAAACTGGAATCTCCTCACCACTTTGTGGATTGACTGCAACAATTTCACCTTGCCAGCTTTCGGAACGCGGCAAATTTGGCAGTATCGTTTCAATAAACAGTTTTCGGTCATGCGGTATGAGATAATCTGCAAAATGCTTTTTACCAACCTGGATACCTAAAACATCCCGTCCTGCTTTGTTAACATAAGAGGTGACACCGCTACTGTCAGTAAAGCCAAACAAGTCACCGGACGAATCAATCAAAGAAATCATTAATCTGAACTGAGAATCAAACTTATTTTTCTCTGTGATATCACGAATAATACCAATTAAAATTGTTTCGTTATCACTGAGTTGAAAAGGAGTTCTTTTCGTTAAAATGTAGCGCATTTCTCCGTCGGGGCCTGGAATCTTCTCTTCATTTTCGTTTCCCTGATTAGTTGAAAAGGCCTCGAAATCTTTTTGAAAACAAACTTCAACCATTTCTGCAGGCAGGAAAGCCTCATCTTTTTTTCCCAGAAAACTTTCTCTTTTAACTCCAATTAGCTTTTCAAACTCGGAATTACCAAACAGGCAACGATAGTCTTTATCTTTGATAAAAATAGGATCTGGCAAAGCATCCATGATGCGCTCAAAAAATAATTTTGATAGCAATAGTGCTTTTTGCTCGAGCGCTTGCACAGTAGAGTCAGAGCAGATGCCCATAACACTGTGGCTGCCGCCACTCGGATTATTTACCCTTTGAGCCGTCAGTCGTATAAATTTTATTTGATAAGTGGGTGAAATAATTCGAATAAATGAATTTGAATTCAATTCAGTATCATTTTTCTTTTCAATAATTGATTTGAAGAGTTCTAAATCTTCAGGGTGAATTTTATTAAGCCAGTTTTGTAACTTTATGGTAGTCGGCTTTTTTTCATTGGTTTCAAAAATTGCAGAACTTCCGCTGTCGAGAGTAACTTCATTGGTATCAAAGTTAACTTCCCAAAGTCCCATCGCCGATTCATGCAAGGCACGCTGGTACTTCTCAAGAAGTTGAAGATCTGCTACCGTGGTCAAGTGTTCCTTGTTCCCCAGCTGATCATAATCGTGGCTTCGCCCTTCATGACAATTTCGCCATTTTCTTTTTTAGCAATTGTCTGTACTGTACCGAAGCCGCGCACTTTATGAAGCTTTGTAATCTCAAGTTCAAAAATTAAAATATCATCAATAAATACCGGATTAGTAAATTTTAAAGATTGAGCCAAATAAATTCCACCGGAGCCTATAGTTTCGTTCAGGTACCGCGAGCACAACGCGCCAAGAATCATTCCATGCGCAATACGGCGCTTGAAACGCGTGGTCTTTGCGAATTCTTCGTCTAAGTGAATTGGGTTTGTATCCCCAGACATCTCAGCAAATTGGCGCACCATTTTATCTGTTATCTGAATCGTACGCACAGCTTTGTAGCCAACATCTCTATCAATAGCAGGGTCACTCATATTAAAACCTTTTATAAAATATTAGCTGCTAATTCAGCTAACGGTGATCGCTCACCTTTTGTTAAAGTGACGTGGGCTGCGATGGACTGACCTTTGAAGCGCTCTACCGCATGGGTCAATCCAGAATTTGCCGAATCGACGTAGGGGTTATCAATCTGATAAACGTCACCCGTTAATACAATTTTAGTTCCTGAACCAGCACGAGTTACAATCGTTTTAATTTCATGCGGAGTTAAGTTCTGAGCCTCATCAACAATCAGGTACTGTTTCGGAATACTGCGTCCCCGAATGTATGTCAGAGGTTCAATGTTTAGCATGCCTTGGTTTATAAGTTCTTGTGCGCGACCTTGTGCTTTTTTGTCAGCACCCATTAAAAATTCAACGTTGTCAAAAATAGGCTGCATCCACGGATTTAACTTCTGCTCGATATCCCCTGGCAAATAACCGATGTCACGGCCCATCGGAAAAATAGGTCGGGAAACTAATAGTCGCTGGTAACGGCCTTCATCTAAAGTTTTAAAAAGCCCAGCTGCGATAGCTAATAAAGTTTTCCCAGTTCCTGCTTTTCCAACTAGGGAAACCATTTGAATTTCATCGTTTAACAAAGCATCTAAGGCAAAACTTTGTTCGACGTTCCGCGCTTGGATTCCCCAGATACTATCCGGCGGGTTCAGTAATGGAATAATCGCTTTTTCTGTCAATGAATAGCGGCCGATCGCAGAGTGATTTGGATTCGAGCTATCTTTTAAAATGACATATTGATTGCCGTAAACTTTGTGATCAACTTCAATTTTTTTTGTCTTATAGAACTGGTCAATTCGCTCTGGCGTTACTGAGATTTCTAAATAACCCTCATACATGTCACCTTGCTCGACTG
>JAYUTU010000181.1:0-12405 GCA_043754975.1 Bdellovibrionales bacterium
GAAATGCATTTTTTAAATTCTCCGCCGACAACTTACTACCAGCAGCTCAAAGAGCGATTGCCACAAATTACTGAAGATGTGGCACGGCTTCAGAAAAATGCAATTCTAGTGGACGGTGATGAAAACGGATATTTGCTGCAGATCTTTACTAAGAACGTTATCGGCCCGGTGTTTTACGAAGTGATTCAAAGAAAAGGCCATGAGGGCTTTGGCGAAGGTAATTTTCAGGCACTTTTTGACGCGATAGAAGCGGATCAACGCGAGCGCGGTTATTTAAATTAAGTAAAAAACAGAGGGTTATTATGCACCAATATTCGCAAGGTAAAAATCATACGCAAGGGCACAAAGGAATTCCTGAAGGTAAATTTGAAGAAGAGCACGGCCGCAAAGGATTTTTTGGACCCGTTTCACATCTTATCAAGAATTCGGCACCAACACGATGGACAAATATTGAAGGACCGCTGAAGCCGCATTTATTTGATTTAGTTCCAACAAAGTATCAACTGAACCAGTGGCACCGATTACTTTATAATACAGAAGTTGTTATTTATTCAATGTGGAATGAAAAAACTGATTTAGTTGCTAGCAAAAATGTTTCTGCGTTTAGAAACGTAGACGGCGACACACTTTATTTTTGCCATCAAGGATCGGGAATTATTTTAACTGAATATGGATTGCTGACTTTCAAAGTGGGTTCTTATATTTGTTTACCGAAATCAATTCATCACACGATTGTGTATTATGAAAAGACACAGTTTTTAATTATAGAATCAAAATCAAGTTATTACCGCGAGCCTGAGCGTGGAATGGCTGGACGAAATGCTTTTTATGATCCGGCATCATTTGGAAAACCTGATTTAGAAGCACAAAATGATTTTAAAAAAAAGCATAATTTCACTTCAAAGGAAGTCATCGTCCAAAGAAATGGTAAAACTAAATTTTCCTACGATGCCTGTATTTATGATACCTACAGCTGGAAGGGTGATTATTTCCCTTTCACATTGCACATTGATGACATGATGCCCATGATGTCCCACCGAGTTCACATGCCGCCGTCGATACACACAACCTTTGTTGCAAATGGCTTTGTTGTTTGCACTTTTTTACCTCGACTTATTGAAACTGATGCAGATGCGCTAAAAGTTCCATTTTTTCATCAAAATATCGATTATGATGAAGTTTTATTTTACCATGCTGGCAGCTTTTTCAGTCGTGATAATCTGCATTCTAACATGATAAGTCTACACCCAGCTGGAATGCCGCACGGTCCACACCCGAAGGCCTTTGCCGCTCAGGGAACTAAATCTATGACAGATGAAGTGGCTGTCATGGTTGATTCAACAAAAGCATTTGAAATCGATCCCTTTTTTGAGAATCTCGAGATCAAATCGTATTGGCAATCGTGGATGCACAAATAAAATTTAAAAAGGGCGATCACATATCGGCTGACCAAGCAATGCAACTGGCACTGGATGTTGCCATGTTCGGAGCGCCCTATGTAGCACCGAACCCTCTCGTTGGCTGTGTAGCTGTAGATAGCCATCATAAATTTTTAGATTTTGGATTTCATCCTAAATATGGCCACGAACATGCTGAAATCAATATTCTGAATAAGCTATCGCCTACTGAAATCAAAGGTGCAACATTTTACGTGACACTTGAACCCTGCGCCCACGAAGGAAAAACTGGCTCGTGTGCTAAAGCACTGTCCCTGTTACCGATTAAAAAAGTAATTTATGGAATTATAGATCCGAATCCCTTAGTTCAAGGGAAGGGCGCCGCGATATTGAATGCTGCTGGTGTTGCAGCCGAGCTTTACGACGGAGCATTAATCAATGATTTAAACCAGCTCTGTGAAATATTTTTGAAAAACTTTAGGCACCAAGAAATTTTTGTTGCGGCGAAGGTAGCATCTAGTTTAGATGGGCAAATTGCTTTAAAGACCGGCGAAAGCAAGTGGATAACTTCGGACGCTTCGCGTGAATATGTCCATGAGCTAAGATCGTATTACGATTGTATAGTGATCGGCGCGAATACAATTAAAATCGATGACCCATCTCTGAATATTCGTCATTCAAAGATTTCCAAAAAAAATAAAATTGTAATTTTAGACGCGGAAAATGAAATATATAAAAGTAATTTTAAGTTTCAGAATCTTCATGCCCCCGAAGATATTTACTTTGCTGTGACTAGGTCAGATAGTAAGAACCCCTACCAGCAGTTGGAATTTAAGGATCCCCAAAGTTTTTTAAAATTGCTGTGGGACTTAGGAATTCGATCGGTATTCATTGAAGGTGGTGCGCGTACGTATTCAACTTTTCTACAAGCAGGCCTAGTTGATCGTTTGTATTTGTTCCTAGCGCCTTCTGTCATTGGATCTGCCAATGGACTTTCCTGGACCAGTCAGGTTCAGACCAAAATGCTTTCGAAAAAAATTGCCTTTCGCGATATAAGAACCAAGACCTTAGGCCCGGACATTTTTTTGACCGCGCGTGTGAATGACAATTTTTAATAACGTGTTAAGATGAAATCTGTATGAACGACAGTCCCAGTAACATGAGTGGTTTGCAGAAGGAATGGTCGCTTTTAGTTCACAGCTTTCTGGATCAGTCTCCACAAAATGAAAAAATAGTTGCTAAACTTAATTCTCAGGATTTGTCGCTAGAGCAGGTCAAGATCGTAAAAAAAGATTTAAGTCAGCAGCGAAAATCTTTGAATCAAAATATTGAAGTCATTAAAATAGAAATTGAAAGACTTTTAGCTGTTATTGAGAATCTAAAACTAGTCGGGTCTGATGCGTCAGCTGTAGAGAAGCAAATCGAAGCGCTACATCAGCAGGGTGAAGTTGCTGCAAATCAAATGTTTGTGACGGAACAGAAAATAAATAAAATTCATGATCTCAAAGACCGCATGCTGAAATTACCTGATTTTATTGATCAATTTTAGGATCTGTTTTTGAATTCTTCATGCGTCGAATACTTTGTTGCAAAGCAATCTCTAGGATTCGAAATTCTTTTGTAGAGGGCGAATTTTGCAGCAGCATTCTGCGCAAAACAGTAAAAACGTTAATTTTACGCTTCGTGAGTACAAAACCCATTTCCTCAAGCCACAGTTTTAATGAGTTGTCTGGAAAAACTGGTGGTTTCTTCTGTTTTTCTTTGGGTACTTGCTGGCCATCTAATTTTGTGCGTTCGCCACCAAAAACCGATCTGAAAATATACATTGCTATCAGTGTGGCTTGAGCCAAATTAAAACTCGAATTATCGCCATAGGTGGGTATTGAACAGCAGTGATTAGCATACTGCAGATCGTCGCCACTGAGGCCCCAGTCCTCGGGACCGAATATGAGATGAAATAGTACAGGCTGGTCCAAATTTTTTTTAAATAAGCTGTGGCCTTTTTTTAAACTTTGAAGAGTGGGCTCAAAATCAGTAACTTGGCGTCCGCGACCATCCCGCGCTGTCATTGCGATTTGAAAACCGCGAGGCTCAGTATCATAAAAATCTTTCCAGCTTGAATATACAATTTTATTTTCTAAAGCATACTGTCCAGTGGCTGCTGCTTTTTGCGATTCAATCGTAAGATCGCATTTTGGTTCTATGAGAATTAATTTTGTAAACCCCATGTTGGCCATGGCCCTAGAAGTAGCGCCGATATTTCTTTCGTAAATAGAGCGCACTAAAACGATACGTAGGTCAATCGGCCTAACTTGAGGATCAAGTGCTTTCATGTGATAGCTTTATCCCGTCAGAAATCAGTCCAGAAATTTTAGGAAGTTGGTTTTTCAGGGTGTTTAAAAAGTGCTTGATGTCCTCTTTCAGTGAAAAAAACTTTGCATCTGTAGAGCAGATCTCTAGTAACTCTACAAATAGCAGCCACTCAGTAGGAGCCTGCATTTTTATTTCTGTAAATAATGTAGTTAGTTGCGCTAAAGACTGAGGATTTTGTCTCATGTCACGCAGGCTTTGATACAATGAAAATAGTTTTTTTTCGTTTTCGCTGTAAACAGGTGCGCTGATCGTTGTCGCTACAAAATCGTCGGTCTCACCAAACGCTGCACGGTCAGCGGGTCCACCAAAAACAGAAGTGATAGTGTTTCCGACAACAACGTCATAAAGACCCCACTCTGGTTGAAATAGGATCTGGTCATTCAACTTTGCAGTCGCTTGTTTAAAAGTGATAATTTTTATTATTCCAGAAATTTGTGTTATTTTTTCAACTGTGCCTGTGACAACGACACCCGTAGTGTATTTTAGCGTATAGATCTGCTGCAGCTTCAAGTCACTCCAGTTTCCAGTCACCAATTCGCCTACTGGCGTGCCATAACCATGAAGGTGATAGCTTGAACTATGCCCATCCAACTGCGTATCTTGAAATGAAATTTGTGTTGGGCCAGAAAATTGTAAATAGGAAACAGCGTCCTGCTTGGTCACCAAATAGTTTCCAAGCACACCACTTATTTGTAAACCAGAATCCAATTGGACTGTATTTACTGATTCAGCTTTGCGCGCTTTTTCCAGTCCACGAATCCCACCAGTTTTAAAGGCCATTTTCTCTGCCATTTGTTGCAAGACTTCCGTTAGAATTTTAAAATCTTTAGCAACGTACAGCTGTGGTTGCGGTTCAGTAATATCGTACGTCTGCTTAATACAGTCTAAAGTTAACGGCAATTTTTTAACTTTATCGGATAAGCACCATTTGGATTCTCCAAGCGATGACAACAAGCCAGCACCAAAAAGTTTTGGATTTTCTAGATCGCCAATTAAGCCATACTCTGCAGTCCACCAATTCATTCGCGACAACTCAGCAGCTTCTGAGATAAAAGATATACTTTTAGTTACCTGACTTAATTTTTTTTCAGCTTCCTGAATTTGCAAGTGGGTTGAGTTTGGATTTTCTTTTAAATCCGACAAGTGGCGAATAGCTTCGTATTGGTCCAAGTCCTGTTTACTAAGAATGGACTTCTTGGCCACTTGAGCATACTGCCGTAAATAGTCTGCATATTCGGGGTGTATTAATATCGGCGCATGGCCCGCAGCCTCATGAACAATGTCTGGCGCAGGGGTATATTCTAAATGTTCAATCGATCGCATATCAGATGCAATTGGTAAAACTCCTAGCGATTGCAGCTCCATAAAAGCTGCTGGCGGGATGAAACCGCTAACTGGCAATGCACGCCATCCGAAAGCCTGCAGTTTTTTGCTAATGGATTCGATACTAGGAATTTTTTCGATATCGATTCCGGTTTTAACTAATCCATCTAAATAGCACTCGTGGGCGTTGGTTTTCAGAAAATGGCGTAGTTGTCGTAAGACGTAGCGCCAAACTGAATGATCGCGGGGAGTGTACTTTTCATAGTTTTGTTTCACAATATATTTTTGCAAATGCTGAGGTAGACTTTGCATTTCTATAACCAAGAATCTTTCTGTGAAAGATGATTTTTAACGTAATCGTTGATCGATTTTTCTAAACTCCACTGCGGTGGTGATAATTTCTGAGAAGACCATTTGTTCATGTCAGCTTTCGTAAAATATTGGTATTGGTTACGAATAGATTCAGGCATTTCAAGCCATGTGATATCCACTTTTTTATCCATTGCAGCAAATAGCGACCGAGCCATATCGTGCCAGGTTCTGGCTTCACCAAAACCCATATTGTATATTCCACTTTGTGGTTTCTTATCCATTAGCTCCGAAATCCATCGGGTCACGTCTTTTACGTAAACAAAATCGCGCAGCTGTTCGCCGTCTCGGTAACTGGGATTGTAAGATTTAAATAAACCCAATTTGTTAGTTTCCAATATTTGATGATACGCTTTGTAAGCCACGCTGGCCATCGACCCTTTTTCGTACTCATTAGGACCAAATACGTTGAAAAATTTTAAGCCGTACCAATTTAGCGGTAGGGCTTTTTGTTTTACAGCCCAACGATCCATAATAACTTTCGATTCGCCGTACAAATTAAGTGGCTTTAGTTTATCGGAATCAGTGGTATCAGAAAATCCATTTTCTCCAGCACCGTAAGTCGCTGCACTGCTGGCGTAAATTAAATTTTTCTGATTCTGGGCACACCACTCGAAAAGGCGTTGAGAGTACTGAAAGTTATTGGCATAAAGAAAATCCCAATCAGTCTCTGTTGTTGAGGAACACGCTCCCATATGAACAATCCAGGTAACGGTCTTTTTGGCTTCTGCGGTTGCTAGAAAACTCCAAAGCTCTTGGGCTTCGAAAAAGCGAGTGTACTGGCGTTTTTGTAAAAGGTTCCTGGTTGATAAGTTAACTGAGTCCACTGCCGTGATATCAGTAACACCAGCCTGGTTTAGCTCCCAGACAACTGCACTTCCTATAAAACCATTGGCACCGGTTACAATAATCATGGTGCTAGTATCTGGCATGACTCGTGTTGTCCGCAACAATTTTAACTGTGGTTCTATTAATCACCTTTGAAATAAATTCTTAAAGGTAACTTTATAAGCAATCTAAGCTACATGAATGTGGTATACCCCAGGCACAAGCGTTGCTTTGTTTTGTCACTGTTAGGTTTACTTCTGGGAGAGCATTTCGTGAAGTCATGGGGAATTATCATAGTTACGGCCTTGGGTTTTTTGATGGGCCTTGTCTTGGCTGGAGTCGGGGTGACTTCGGCTAAGTCTTTTTTTTCTAGCCCTGCGGTTGCCCAGAAAAACTTAGATTCCTACTGGTACGAGGCGGGTCTTAGCACCCGTGAACTGACCGAATTGATCTCCGATTCAAATTGCCAAAGTTCAGAAAAATACTTCTTGGCCTGCATTAATTCCTTACTGCAGGTGTTGCCTAAGTATCACCTGACACTGTCACCAGAAACCGGCCTTCTTGCGCGAAGCGAAGAGGCCTCTGTTTATGATGGCCGTACAGAAAAGGAAAACCTGCAGCTGTTTTTAAAAGTTTATGAAAAGCAAAAAAACCAAACATTTCAATTTGATAGCCTATGGCGGGATGTCCTTAGCCGCGAGCCCGGCAAAGAGAGCCGAAGTTTTATTATCGGTTCCGGCATAAACGGATTTTTATCAGTTTACAAAGACCCGCACACTTACATCTTGCCAGGCCAGCTTTTCGAAGAGGTCAGCAGTAAAAATGAACGTTCGAATTTATTTGTTGGAATGAGTTTTGAGAAAAGACAAGGACGAATTTTCGTTAGAAAAGTATTTAAAAAATCCGATGCAGATGCTGCAGGCGTGAAAGCTCAAGATCAGTTGATTTTATTAAATGGTGTTGAGGCTAAATTTTTAAACTTAACCGACATCAGTCAGGCATTGAAAAATCCAGAGGCAGCTGTCTTTGATTTAACGGTAAAAAGATCTGACCAGTTTTTAGATCTTAAAATCACCAGATCCTTTCGCATCCTAAGTCATGTCACAGTGGAAAAAGAAATTGGCTTAAGAAATTATTCAGTCATCACAGTTTCCAAATTTACTCGTGGTGTCTGTGCTGATGTCACCAGGCATATTAAAAATCTTTCGCATGAGCCTGTTGCTGGATTAGTTTTAGACTTGCGTGACAACCCAGGAGGCGAATTAAATGAAGCAGCCTGTTTGGCAGGACTATTCATTGGAATGAACAAAAAAATATATTCCGTGAAGTACTTTGACCCACTAAAGTCCGACGAAATTGTGTTAACTACGGGATCTCTTTTGTTTACAGGGCCTCTGGTGGTGCTAGTGAATAGTTCGTCCGCCAGTGCCTCTGAATTGCTTGCAGGAGCGCTTCAGGATTACAATCGGGCTGCAATTGTTGGCGAACGCACGTTCGGCAAAGGCACTTTTCAGGAGCCTGAGGTCTGGAGTAAAAACGCCAAGATTTCATTATTTCGAACCCAAGGTTTTTATTTATTGCCTAGCGGAGCATCAACACAGCTTAAAGGGGTATTGCCGGATTTCGAACAGAATGAAAATCATGTGCGGACCCGTGAAGAAACAAATTATTTTAATCCAATTGAGTCCGCTGAGTTTTTTAATGCTACTGCCCGTATTAAAAATTTTGAAGACGAGCTGACAAAATGCAGGGCAGCTCATGCTTTCAATAAAGAGGACGCCGTCCTGAGAAAAGGATTAGAAGTGCTTTCGTGTCATCGCATTTCAGCTGTGATGGCTAGCTTCTACTCAGCCGACGATTTCAATCAATAACGACGCAGGCGAAACCGCCACCAGCAGTTCGTAAATTTGTTGTTTGTCCCTGATAGAGCCGAGCCACAATCATCTGTAATTTGTCCTGGTAGGCATAGCATCTTAAATCAAAGCGATATTTCGTCATAACGCCATCAAAAGAAACATGGATTTCAGATGGATCTGAAATTTGTTGAGCAATAAAATTATCTGCAAAAACCGTTTCAAAAGTCGTTCTAGAAATGGAAGCGCCTTTATAGGCCTGTTTGCTGCCAAACGAATTTTTTGGTTTAAAAAATAAATTCTTTCTTTGTTTCCAAATTTCATCTTTGCTTGCGGTGGCTAGATCGAAAACTGGCAGTAAGCTTGCGGGTTTGGGTACCGATTGCTGTTCGTTCCAATCGATCATTCTCTGCTTGTCGGCTAATAAAAAATAATCCCAAGGGTGCGGAGATAGATTTATTTTTCCACTATTGAAAAGTGATTTTAAATTTTTTGAGGCCTCATCTTGCAAATAAAAATCGGTATAGCGATTATATAAGAACCGAGGCGAAGTTTCGCTAACAGAGTTTAGATCTAATATTTCTGAATCGATCCCGTGTTTTTTAAAAAGCTTTTCATAAATCAAAAATTCAAGAAATAGTCGTTGCCCAGATGGATTCAGATCAACAATTCCAATTTTTTCATTTTTTTCATAGCCGCAAAGTTTCATTTCGTGCTGAAACATTTCGACAAGATTCTGTTCATCGAATGGCACAGCATTTTTGATATTGTGAAAATCGTAAAGTTCTAAGCCCAGCGCTAGAAATGCTGCATTGGTATTGATCTCGATCAGTTCAAGCTGCTGATTTGCATTGAGATGAAAATCATAACTCATGCAGGCAGAAAAATTATTGGGTTTGCGTAAATTCAAAGAATTGAATTTTTCCTGTAAATTCAAGACACTCCACTGGCGCAAATTCCAGTAATGCTGAATTTGTTGCTGGATATTTGTTAAGATCTCAGAGGATAAATTAACTTGGAAAGGCGATATGAGTTGATCCGCAACCAGCAAATCTAATACTTCAGTTGAAGTGTCCGGATATTTTTTTAGTAAGTGTTGGATGAAACTTGATTTCAGGCTCATGGCCATTTAGTGTTGCCACAATCAAGGGTTTGTGACAATGAAAACAGTCGAACTGGGCAATCTTAAAAATTTAAAGCTCATCACGTGGAACGTGAATGGAATCCGTGCAAGCTATAGCAAAGGCCTGAATCAACTGGTGCAGCAACTGCAACCTGATATTTTGTGCTTACAAGAAACGAAAGCGCACCGTGAGCAGGTTGAGCCAGTGGCACAGACTTTGGGGTTCAAACATGATTTTTGGTCTTCAGCAGAGCGCAAGGGCTACTCCAGTGTCGCCACATTTAGCCAAATAATTCCAGAGAAGGTCAGGAAGTCGATCGACTGCCCAGCTTACGAAAAAGAGGGCCGCATCGTTTGGTCCAGTTATGAAAATTTCGATCTGTATAATATTTATTTTCCAAATGGTGGTTCTGGTCCCGAACGTCACCAGTTTAAACAAAAATTCTTAAAGGATCTGACCAGTCACTTAAAATTCGAATTAAAAAAGGGCCGAGAAATCATTGTCGTTGGTGATTATAATATTGCTCATAAAGACATCGATATTTATGACCCGACTCGGCTGAGTAGTGAATCCGGTTTTTTACCTGAGGAGCGAACTTGGTTTGATCAATTTTTGCAACTGGGATTTGTCGATTGCTATCGTCATCTGCATCCAGCTCAAAAAAATATTTATTCGTGGTGGTCGTACAAAGAAATGGCGCGAGTTAAAAACAAAGGCTGGCGGATTGATTATATCTGTATCACCCAAGGCCTGGTAAATAATTTAAAATCCTGTGATGTGTTGATGGCCGCAGAAGGCTCTGATCACTGCCCCGTTGTCGCTGAGTTTAGTTTTGCTGAATGATGGAGAGAACTCAGTTCTCTGGTTAAAGGCAAAGAACTCAGTTCTTTGCTGCGCGCTTATCCTCAAGACGATGTTTGAAGTATTTGCGAAACATCATTTCGCCGAGGGCTGATGATTTTACGGTCCATTTGCGAATGTTTACGGTAATTGCGGCGATTGCGATTTTGTCATCCTGATCTGTGGCGTAGCCCACGAACCAATCGGTACGACCTTTTGGATTCATGCCTGTGTAATGGCCGGTTTTGCCACCCATTTCGACCTCTTTAAATTTTTTATCCCGCACAAGGTTACGGAATGTTTTGCGGGATGTTCCAGTTAAGACAGTTTGCTCCATCATTTGACGAACTTTTTCAGCTGATTCTGGCCGTAAAATTTGACCGCGCTCAAGCACTTGGGCTTGATAAATTTTTTCAGAATTTGAGTCCTCAAGGGATTCAACTAAATAGGGAATCAGCATTTTTCCGTCATTAATAACCGAAGCAGCAATCATGGCGCCGTGAACTGGACTTAAAGTGTTGAAACGGTTAAACCCCGAAGCCACTTCAGTGAGTGCAAATCCTTTTTCAGTAGGTACAGTTGCGTGGCTGTTCTCAACCTGGAAATCTGCAGGAATGTTTTGATTGAACATGTAGCGTTCAGCGTACTCCGACAGATCTTTGGGTTCTAAATTTTCAAGGCTTAAGCGCCCAAAAGCAGTATTTATAGAGCGTGCGAAAGCTTCTTTAAGTGTAATGAAGCGCGTCCATTTATTAACCTTGTCTGATAAAACATTTTTTTTATACAACGTGTAGTTGCCGCCATTATAGCCGATTTTATGTTCGGGGCTGACGCCAGCTTTATCGACTGCTGCTGAGGCCGTAATGATTTTAAATATACTTGCTGCTGGAAAGGTAGCGCGTAAATTTAGGTTTGCACCTTGGGAGTCTGCTTTTTCAAAACTAGACATGGCCAATATTTTTCCGGTTTTGGCATCTAACATAAAAATAGCGCCGTAATCTGGCTTGTAGCGCTTCAGTAATATGTCAGCTTCTTTCTGTAATTCCTGATCTAATGTATAATTGATTTTCAAATTTCTTTTGCCGGTTTCGTCCTCGGGGGTGAAGTCAGCAGTGGTAGGGGTTCGATTCGCGCGTATTAGCGGCGATAGTGCATTTGATATAACAAGACGAGCATCAAGAGTTTTCTTGAGCCACTCATCTTCAGATCCTGGTGTAGACTTTTCGTTAAAAAATAGAAAAGCAGACAGCAGAAGCGCAAAGGGCACCATCATCCATGATGCTATACGTCGTCCATGTATCATCTACCGGTAGTGTAACACTAAAAAAAAGTTCTACTCAAGTGATACAGTTCGAATGATGATAAAAAGATTATGAAAACAAAAGAACGTATTTTGCTAGGTGCTCTGGATTTATTTAATCTAGATGCAGCTACTGAAGTCACAACGAATGATTTAGCTCGCGGGCTGAATATGAGTCCCGGAAACTTGTACTTTCATTATAAAAACAAAGAACAGATTATTCGCGAGCTATTCAAACGTCTAGCTTTAGAGACGGCACAAATTTGGAAACCTCAGGCAAAAAAAGCAAAAAATAATGAAAAATTGCAAATGGTTGATTTTATCGATCGCAATTTGCAGTTGTATTGGAAATACAGATTTTTTCACCGCGAACTTTATACGCTTCGAAAAGTAGATCCAGAGTTATCAAAGTTATGGCGAGCGCATTTGAAAAAAATGAGCCGGTGGATGATTGTGTTGCATAAACACTGGGTGCGCTCTGGCGTGATGATACCAATTCAGTCGAAGTACGAGATGGAATTTTTAGGCGAGCTGCTATTTGTGGCCTCGAATAGTTTTATGCAGTTTTTCGAAACTGTCGACAGATCACCCAATCAGCGCACAATCGATAAAGCAAGGCGCCATATCATGCGTATGCTCACACCCTATGTGAGTGTCGAAACTCAGAACAGTTTTGCAATTTTTTTCAAATAGATTTTTGATACTAAACCCAAATTAAACTGATGCGATTTGACTGGCGATTTTAGCAAAATACCTGAAATTAGCTGTGGCCGCAGTGTTGCTAACTAGTAGTTCGGGTGGGTGAGTTATGAAGAATGCTTTTATTGTTTTTGCCATGGGGTGTTTAACGTCGACAGTGAGTTTTGGTTTTGAGTGCACGAGCATTATCACAGAGCTGCAAGCAATGAAGCGCGCGCAAAGCACGATTCAGATGTCTTTAGTTGCCAACCACAACATCTTTGCCGACACGATGGAAAGTTATGCCGATGCCTTGTCCT
>JAYUTU010000182.1:0-5490 GCA_043754975.1 Bdellovibrionales bacterium
GCCCATACCTGCGAAGTCAGGATGGGTTAAAAACGCTTTCACTTTGCGAGTCACTAATGTTTTCTCAACATCGATGCGAGTTGCCGGATCTTTTTGGCCCGCATAGGTAACTGTGTTTAATGAAAAATGCACCAGTAGCTCATGCGCTTCAGAGCCGCGGACACAGTGGGCAGCAGTCAGAATAAATTTTGAATTGAGAACGCTACCGGTACAACCTTGCAGCCAGACAGTTCCTGAACTGTCCTCAGTAAACTTCATCATAAGACCGACGACTGATTTCGCTAACTGATTTTCTGCTGTCACCGGAGTTCCGTTAATAATTGAATTTTGATCGGAAGCGGCCTTCACCTGGCCTTGCGACACGACCTGCTGTGTACAGGCGAAAGAAAATAAACACATCATAAGTAAAATGAAACTCTTCATAGAAATCCCCCTCTATGAACGTACCTTTATTAAATATTGAGGGATTTGGCTATTCTATTCTCTTGGATTTAAATTAAATTTTAAATTCGTGATATTTAGTGTGCGCGCAATGGCAGCAGCTACAGGCCCCACTGTTTTTTAATTTGCTCTTCTTCTTCGCTGGATGTGACTTTTTTAAATTTCACTCCGGGGCGGCCTTTAACCACAGCTTCGCATTCTGACCATGTCTTGTGAGTTTTAAAGACGCCGTTAACTAAGCTCAGATACCAAGCCGCTTTTTTGGTTTCTTGAGAACGGTCTTTAACCTCTGGCAATGGTTTTTTTTCAGGTAACTTGCTAACATCAAAGTGGTACCCGCTCGCTGAACCTGAATAGATTTCAATGGGCTCGCGTTTGGACATTGCAACTGCAATTTGATCACACCGCTCATTACCGGGGTCACCAGAGTGGCCTTTGACGAAATTCCACTCGATTTTTACATGTGGGTAATTCACTTTGAACTCATACAAGACCTTATCGATCTGCATCCACAAATCGGGATTGGCGACATCAGCATTGGCAGCTGTTTTCCACCCGCGCTTTTTCCAGCCGAACATCCACTGCGTGACTCCGCGAATGAGATACACAGAGTCTGTAAAAACCTGGATATTTTCAGCCCGCTCGAGCTGAGCAGATTTTAACAAAAATCGAAAGGAATCCAGAATCGCTAAGATCTCCATGCGATTATTTGTGGTCTGAGGCTCATGCTTAGCCAGCTCTCTGACTGATTCATCTGCGAAAATGATGATCGCACCGTAACCCCCCGGACCAGGGTTTCCAGAGCACGCTCCGTCGCCATAAATAGTGATGTTTTTGATCCCCATAGTGCTTATCTCACAATTCGTAATCCAAGGCATTACAACTACTTAGGCAGCTCTAGTGCTGTCCCTAATTGATGTCTCATAGTAATTCAAAAAAGTTAACATTGGTATGGTCTTCGCTTTACATAAGGCAAATGCGACAACTTGCGAAACTCGAATACTGGAGACCCGTTTAAATGCATAAGGCAACGATAGTGACATTTTTAGTAAGCTCTGTCTTAACGTTAGCCGGTGGCTCAGCGTTTTCAGCCAGTATGCCTAAGCATTTGCAACACGTGCGATTAACAACTCAACAATCAACTAAACCAAATTCGGTTCGTTCTGCAGTCGTTGCTGCTTTAGGTCCTAAAATAATCATGTCGGCAGATCAAGCAATTCGTGCTGAAGAAACTACGGTTACTAAAAAATTCGCAGGCGTTGTTGCGATATCGCGCAGCACTTCGTTGAATGACTTCCAAGATGGCAGTCGTTCTGACTCTGTGGATTATCTTTTTATTCCCAGTTACAAAATCAAGTACGGAACACTGTCTTCAAAACTAATGTACTCGCAAAATTTACGGGATGAATCTCCTGAAGCTTCTAAAATTGCTGATGCCTCGGTGACTTTCGCTAAGTCCCCTTTAAAATGGGAGTGGTCTTCTCCTTACATTCTGGTATTAACTCCGACGCTAACAGCTATTGTTCCACTGTCGCAAGCTTCACAAAAACGGGATCAACTGCAAACGGCAGTTATTGCCGGAATTAGCTTCGGCATCGTTCCCGATGGATTATCTTTACCATCTGGATTTTCGTTAGCTGTGGGTATTACTGCTGGCCGAAACTTTCACCAGTTTGAAGAAAGCCTAGATGGCAAATTAATTCTAAATCGCTATTCATCGAATCAATCCGTAAATCTGGGATATGCTTATGAACAATTTAGCATTGGGGTTGAGTACATTCACAAATCTCGCTTCAGCTATCAAAATTCGACGAAAGATTCTTTCGAACTGAGCCAAGAAATCGGCTACGCAATAAATGAAAATTTCTCAGTGGCCATTGGGCATTCCAATGCTGCGTTGAGTGGTATGAAAGCCAACGGATCGGAACCTAGTTTTAAATTTATAAATGAAAATGACTCAACTGTTTATGCACAGTTAGGCATTTCCTTTTAAGGAGAAGATGATGAAACACACACTGATGGTTCTAAAATTGATCGTGCTTTTAACTTTCGTAGGATGTACGAAATCGCGTAAGGCCGAGCTACCAGAAGATGTTCAAGCCGATATTTTAGCTATCGCTGAATTTAGCGGGGCTTACCAGGCAGACCGTGATTCATCCGATCCATCCACAGTGCCGCAATCCCTAAGAGCTTTCGAGCAAAATCAAAGTGCTCGTCTGTCAGCCGACGAAGTGAATGTACCAAATCGCTTGAAATTTATGTTTGAAAATTTATCTGTGTCAGCTCAGACGGCGAAGAAATTTGAAATCAAATTTCTAGTCGATACTCGCTTTGTGACTGCGTTTAAAGTTGTGGCTAGTGCTAAAGAATTAACGGCCATTGAAAAAAGTTTAGCAATGACAGCAGACGAAGTTTCGTTGATTGAAAAGAGCTTACGCGCTTCTAAAGCTGAATTGAAGACCCTTTCACAATCGTTAATTAAAGCATCGAATGAAAAAAATCTTATTAAAATGAGTAAAAAAGATGGCACTTTACTTGTTCCAATTTTAAAATATGCGATTGCAGGCTATGGAGTCATCCAACGCGTGAAGAATGAATTAAAAGAAGAGACTGCTGTTCTAAAGCTCACTGCAACAGAATTTAAAAATGCGACTCATATTCAAATTAAATCTTTATCTGACGGCCGCGTTGCTATTGGGAAGTCAAAAGATTTTGAACAGCTCTTCGTTGAAAATAAGATTGATAATCAAGTCATGACAGCTGCAGAACTGCAAACAAACTTAAATATTGGACTTCGTTTTCTAGATGATTCAGCACGAGTGTACACGCGCCTTGATGCTGACGTTATGCATGTTTACCAGATCATGAAAGTCTCTGAATTAACTGATACTCAGGCTCGATTACTAAAAAACAAGGCTGGTAATGAAGAGGTCATTTCTTGCTCAGATGAGTCTGTGAAATCATACGTACAATCCAAAGATGCAGACTGCGTTCTTGTATTAAAAGCTGATGTTCCCATTGCTTACACAACTGTTGAGCTAGCAAAAGCCAATGATGATGGCAGCGCCAGTGGTGATTTTGAAATGAAAACTGTTCCACGTTCGCAATCTGTTGGATTGGTCGAGATTCAAAAAAATAGTGCAGCTGTGCAAAAAGATATCACTGGAGCTTTAGATCCCGATAGCACTGTTCGCTTAGCTGATCTAAAAGGTGAATTTTTCTACCGTCGTACTTTTGAAGCTGCTTCTAATATGTTTTTAGGACGCACTGGAACTTCAGGTGATATGCTAATCGTGCAGTTCGAATTAGAAGACAAACGTTTAGTTGTTCGCAATCAACAGTCTTTAATCACGTACACTGGACAAGGGCCACGAGACCGCGAAGAAATTATGTCATTTCCGGTAAAATACGTGCGCATGAATAAGATTTCTGCCACGGGTGCAGCACTAACTATACCCGTCGCTGAAACCACAACCAAAGAAAAAGCAGAATACGCAATTATCGATTGGACGCAGAATACAGTTCCCAACGCATCTTCACCTTTGGCATTTTATGCGGATGGTTCTTGTTTTAAAGAGAATTCATCACAACGTGTAACCGATACGGATATGCGCTTATCTTCAGACGGCATCTTAAATTTTTCACTCAGTGGTTCGTACACAATGCAGGACCGCACCGACTGTATTGCTATGAGTGATACAAATTCTGCTTACTGGAAAGGGATGTACCAGTTTAATTACAATATCGTCGAGCGCATTTCATTTAAAAAACACACTCAGAAATCTTCTGATATACAATTTGCTCCAAATATTTCCAGCATGGCTCAAGAGGCTTTTAACTTTGGAGTTTTTACCCTGGCTGACAAACTGACCGAAAGCGGAAAGCTAGCCAACCGTGATGGCAGTGAAAAGTACATGCCTTTGGTTCATGATTTTAGAGATAATAAAAAAGTCACATACTATTTGGGTGGTCTAAATACCGAAGCCACTAGCCCTGAACGTCGTCAACTTCTCATTGAAGCGACAAAACAAGTCGTCGATGAATGGAATGCAACATTGCGATACGCATTTCGTGGGACATCATTAAAACGTGACTCTGACTACATCGAATTAATTATTGATGATGGTTCAAAAAAGGCAGTTGGTCATTTAGGTGATTTAGATCGAAATTACATCTGGCTGCAAGAATTACCTGCGGAAAATGGATTATTAGGTGTGGCACAGCCTGCTGCTAATCCACGATCGGGAACTGTTGAGTCCGCGAACGTGATTGTTTACACAGGTAATACGTATGATCAGACCAAACGCCTGTTGGCAGCAACAACAGTCGGTCGCGCTTATGAAAAGGAATTAGAAAAACAGCGACAAAAGTTTATTCAACAATCTCAGGAGCAAAATAAGTTAGTCATTTCCAAAGACGAAGTCGCTGCAGCTGCAGAGACTGCCGCAGTCGGGGCTGGCAAGATCAACACTGAGGGCGTCAATAAAATTAAGACAGCGCGAAAAAATCTAACTTTTAATTTAAAAAGTGCATTACAGGCTTTGAAGAGTGATGCAACTGCGGCGAAGGCTCATCAAACTATAAAAAAGTTACCTGCTCAACAGGGTAAAAAAATAACGAAACAATCGTATAAGGACAATTCCAAAGGCGAAAAAGTTTCCTATGAAGTGAATCAAAAAACATTCTTAAAGAAAATTGCTGAATTGTCGATGAACAAATCCTTGATTGAAAATCGTCACGAATTCGAATTAGCAGTTAACAACGCTTTTCTGCAGTTTGCCGGAATTGACGAGACGTCTAAGGCTATTTTGCAAAAACGCTCGGAACAGTTGGCTATGGCCGTACGATTTGACAAAAATAACAAACACCGTCCAGGCTGTTTTAAATACTCGCGTAACGATGCCAACGACGAAGCCTTGGTCATGGACAAAGATCCGCAAAAAAACCTAATGCTGAATTTTAAGAAAAATGTGATGACAACATTGTCACATGAATTAGGTCATGCATTTGGTTTACTGCATAACTTTACTGCTTCGACAGACAGCAAGA
>JAYUTU010000183.1:0-2514 GCA_043754975.1 Bdellovibrionales bacterium
GCATGCTCAACGAACTACGCGGTATCAACCGCGTGGGGCACGGCATTAGCAGCAAACCGCGTGTGACGATTGAGCGGGAATAGGTAACAATTAGTGAAGCAATCAGTGTGAAAATCACCGCTTAGACGGTTTGATAAAACGGAGAATGAGATGGCGAACGGTTACAGAAGTTTTTTTATAAGACCCATTGAGGTGACCGCAATTAATCGGCACGATGAGTCGGTTGTTCCGCGGCTTGATGCAGACGTTCGGCGGTTTGTCGAGCTGTATCAAAATGTTTTTCAACATCATGTTGAACCCTTTCCCGCAACAACAATAAAAAGACCTTTAGCGCTTGAAGATCAATCGGGTAAAAGATACGTTGCTAATGATGAAATTACTAACACGTTCATTTCAAGTTACGAGGTCAACCCGATTTCAAAAACTAAGAATTTAAATAATTCTCTCGATTTGTCAGCAGAACAAATTGATTTCAAATCATTTATGTCATCTGTGGTTGGATCGCCGCTAAACAGAAATTTTGACAAGGACGGCCTTGCGGGTTCTAACAGGGTAAGTTTTCTATTGGGCGACATTGGCGTTGGCAAATCACTTTTGACTGCGCGAACCGTAAATGCCGTGCGTGAGTCACAAAATTGGAAACCAAGCCCAGGTCGAAAAGAAAGTCGGTTTCGGGAAGCGCAAGTCATCCCTATATACGTCGACGTTGATGGACTACTTTTAAAAAAGGACGGCTTCGTAGCAGATATTGATGAGGCTTTTTGGACGAAAGTTCTTTGTGCCTTAGAAGATCAGTTAAGCCGACATACTGAAATCTTCCTTAAAATTGCTCACTTTTTTAAACAACCCATCGCTCCAGCTTTTCGGGTTTTTCGTGATGTGAGTAAAAGTCTACTGACGATCAAAGTGGGCCACGACGGTGGTGGGGATTACTATAAAGAAGTTCGCCTTTTCATCATTTTCGACAATATTGATCGCTTGCATTTCCATTATGCGAAGTATTCCTTTATTGATGACTATAGAAAGAAACAAGAAGACACGATCAAGACGAATATTGATAGACTTCTCGAGGTTTGTACGCTGAATCAAAATTTGGGAAATTGCGGAATATGCATATTAATCGTCTGCAGAAAAGCGACTTACCAAAACTTTACTTTTAGGAGTGATCTACTAAACAATCGCTCGCAAAATTTACGTGATCTCGACACTTTTGTAGTGAGCCCAGCCGCACCTATCACCGTAATTCAAAGTCGATTTACGCTGCTGCGAAAATTGCTTAAACCAAATGCCAGCGACGCGCCAGGTTTTTTGAAGCGTGCTTCTGAATCTGTCGCAAAAGTTGAAGACTTGGTTGTTGCTATTTTTAGTGATCGGGCCAAGGATGACGATGCACTGCGAGTCATTGCTCGTCTCGGGCACCAAGGTGCCCGCTCCTTGGTAGATTTTTTCGGGCAATTAAGTCCAGATTGGCACGATGAAGAAATCTTGGGCCGGACGTTCGGAACTTTGGCAGGTGCACACAGCAGTCACTTGTTAAGGTTATATATGTCAGGTGTAAAAAAGCGATACGCACAAGAAAAAGGTGTATTTCCAAACCTTTTTTTAGTTGACGCGTTGGCTAGTCATACGACCGAATTCGCAACAGCCCATAGTTCGCATCGCCACACCTACTGGTTAAAGTATTTGATGATGAAAAGAATTAAGCAACGCACACTGGAAGCGAATCAACAGTTTGTAACTTATGGTGCTCTGCGCGAAGAATTTAGAGCAAGCGCTTTTACTGGCTTACCTATCTTCGAACTTGCTTTAGGCAGCTTGGCATCGTCTACAACTTCCGGCTGCATTGAGATCGCAGAGCCAGTTACAAATAATGTACTGCGGATATCGCTTACTTCACGTGGGCGCGAGCTTCTAAAAGTCGACCCGATAACCGGTGTGGAGTTTTGTTTTGGATTCGACTATTTGCAATTAGTTGTTGATGACTATTTACTTTCGCTGCCCAACGATTGGTGGTCAGAGATATTTGTTGATGCAGATTTGGGTTACACGCTTTTGCCATATGCTGTCTACAGGTCTGGCGTGAAGTTATACATTGTGCGCAAGAGCAAGGCAGTGCTGGTATTCTTGTTGACTTTGCGAGCTGCATCAAAATCAGAAATAAGACAATTCAATGTAACTGAACCGGATAGTCATCTCGTCGATTCTTGTATTCCAAATTTTGATGTTGTCCTTAATGCATACAAATCACATATAACTTCTATCTTGTCGCATCTACCCGGCGGGGACACTCTAATTGCTGAGTTCGTTTCTTACTTCAATACACAGAGCCTAAGTTCAAGATACGACGAATTTTTTGCAAATTACGAGCTTGCTGGACGTCCGAATACTGAGTTCGGTTAATCGGTCTTCGCCTAGTCCTGAGGCAATCAAGATCAAACAATCGGCAAACAATCGGGGTCAGGAAAGCAATCGGGGTCAGGAAAGCAATCGGGGTCAGGAAAGCAATCGGGGTCA
>JAYUTU010000184.1:0-2514 GCA_043754975.1 Bdellovibrionales bacterium
ATGATTCGTTCGGGGAATTTTCACCATATCGACGCCCACATGGTGGTGCCAGAATTCTGGACCATTGAAAAAGTGCATACCATGGCCCACGATTTTGAAAAGTCAGTGGTCACGGCCTACGAATTTGATGGGGAGTTCGCATTTCATATGGATCCCTGCCAGCAAAAATACTGTTCGGTTTGCTTGGTTGAGCCCTGCACATTACGTAAAAGAGAGTTCGCAAGTTCGCGAAAATTAACACGCGAGCACTTAAAATCAGGTCCCCAAGGGACTGAGCCCACATGATCGATGAGAACCGGCGCCCAAAAATAAATTTGACGCGAACGTTGCCGAAGCCAAACGCCTATACGCTGGCGCTAGATAATGAATTTAAAGATTTTGCTTTTAATGAGGAGCGGGCACCATTGAATAAAGGCAAATGGCACTCGAGCGTTTTTCATTCTGAAGTGAAGAGGCCCATGGACCTAGAAATTGGAACTGGCTCAGGGATGCATTTTGCTTTTCACGCGAACAGCAACCCGCAGCGCCTAGTGGTTGGTCTTGAGCTGAAATACAAACCGCTGATTCAGTCCATCCGTCGCGCTCAAGTGCAGGGATTAAAAAATTCGGCGATCTGCAGATACCATGCATTCAATATTGATTTGCTGTTTTCAGATCAAGAAATCAATAATGTGTATATTCATTTTCCAGACCCATGGGTGACTCCGCGGAAGCCAAAGAATCGGGTGGTGAATCGAAATATTTTAAACACGTTGTACTCGATGCAAAGACCAGGATCGTTTTTAGAATTTAAGACGGATTCACGTGAATACTTTTTGTGGTCGTTGGATGAGATAAAAGAAACTCAATATAAAATAGAATTTCAAACGTTGAATTTATACAGCAGTGATTCTGTTTATAAAAAAAATAATTTCCAAACTTCGTTTGAGAAAATTTTTGTAAATCAAGGAATTGAAATAAACTTTATTCGATTGCTAAAGCCTTAATTACCAGTAGCTTGTTTTTACTTGAAGCGTGTCGACGACGATCACTTGGCAAGAAAGCCGTTCATTGGGCTCAGCTTTATTTTTTGCGAGTGTTTGCAATTCTAAATCGTTGGCTAAATTAGCATTTCCGGTTAATTGCACTCGGCATTTTCCGCAGATCCCATCGCCTAAACACGACGACGCCACAGCTATGTTCGCCTTTAACAGAGCCTGCATCAAGTTAGCTCCTGGTTCAGCAGATAAAATCAAATTTTTCTGTGGCACGGATATTTTTGGCATACTTTAACCTCGAATTATTGTAAGCATAGCGCTGAGGAGTTAGTCATTGCCAGCTGAAAAATTAACTGATCAGGACCGTATTGTCATTTTAGGCGCCAGCCGGGGCTTAGGTTGGGCTTTGTATCTTGAGTTGGTAAAATTGATTCCGCAGGGAAATTTTTTACTAGGCTCACGAAAAATCTTTGAACGAAAAGCCAGCGTATCAATAACGACTCAGCTGATTGCAGAGGATTTTTCAAAAGTCCCGGTGGCAACAAATTTTATCGCTGCACTTAAAGACTTTCAACCCACGCGAATACTTTACGTGGCAGGTGGTGGCCCCTTTGGCAGTTTTCAATCAAAAAAGTGGAGCGATCATCAGTGGGCGTTGACGACGACTTTTTTATTTCCTGCAGAGCTGTTGCATACGCTGTTGTCCCAATCTGAGAACTTTCCACAATTGCGCCAGGTCATGTTCGTTGGATCGCAAATTGCCGAAAGTAGGCCAGATAAAAATGCTGCTAGCTATGCGGCTGCCAAGCACGCCTTAAAAGGACTTATATCGACGGTTCAACTTGAGTCTCAGTCAACTCAGGTATTACTTTTTAGCCCAGGATATATGCAAACTGATATGATCCCCTCGGACAGCTGGCCTATTCAGCAGGGTTTAGCACAAAGTCCTTCGGAGGTTGCAGGCCAGCTGATTAACTTCATGGAAAAAAACGATTAGCGTTAAGAGTTCCATGGGCCCCAGTTAATCTATACTGTAATGTGATCAACGGAGTTTTTATGTCAGAAACAACAGATAAAAAAATAGAAGACGTTATTATTATTGGTTCCGGCCCTGCTGGTTTGACCGCAGCGACATATACAGCACGCGCGCGATTAAATCCACTGATGATCGAAGGTGAAGAAGCCGGTGGTCAGTTAATGATTACAACGGATGTGGAAAATTATCCGGGTTTTGAACACGGTGTCACTGGCCCCGATTTAATTGCAGTCATGCGCAAGCAGGCCGAAAAATTTGGAACCCGGTTTTTAACTCAAAATGTAACCACTGTGGATTTCACAAAAAGGCCATACAAAATTTCTGTAGGCGCCAAAGAGTTTTTTGCGAAAACAATTATCGTTTCTACGGGTGCTAGTGCTACATGGCTTGGGTTACCGAGTGAAAAACAATATGTTAACCGTGGTGTTTCAGCCTGTGCTACTTGTGATGGTGCCTTTTTTAAAAATGTAGAAGTCGGTGTTGTTGGTGGTGGAGACACAG
>JAYUTU010000185.1:0-5466 GCA_043754975.1 Bdellovibrionales bacterium
AATTGGTTTATCAGCCATATCTTATACTCCTTTAAAGTATTATTATTTCATCTATATCAATAAAAATTTTGCCGTTGTCTAAACCCTGACCCAGCTTCACACGATGCCCGGTCACTGGAACTGTGGTTGAAAAACTTCCCAGTGTAGTCAGAAAAAGTGTTTGGCTGTAACCAAAAGTAAAACTCGCGTCAAGTGCTAGACCAAAAGGTAGAACTTCGACATTTACTCCGGGTGCCACGGCTTGCAAAGTCATACCGACAACTTTACTCGTATCAAATGCTGTCGCACTTCCAAGATATGCTTTACCGTCGGCACCCGCATAAACAAACTTTAACGCCGATAAAGTTTCACCTGAAATTAAATTTAAAAATCCGCCTGATCCAGGAATTCCCTGCGGTCCTGCGGGACCCTGAGTCCCCTGTACTCCCGGTGATCCACCACTTACAGCCAAGTTTTTCGATATAAGTTTTTAGCTTATAGAAATTTTCTTGAACGTAAGGGTCAGTGATTTCTTTTAAAAGTAAATCTAATCTCTTTTTTGCCACTACGAACCTGCCGAATATGGCGTGTGAGATTTAGAAATCAATTGCCAGTGGATCACGTACCCATTTAGTAGTAAAACTTCCCCTTTAGGGTAGCCGGAAATTTTCCAGTTATAAACACCATTAGCCGCGGGGCCGACGTTGGTCGCATCCGAATAAACTATTGTCGTAGGAGTTTCTGACGTGATCAAAAATTCCCGCGTATAGTTATCAGTTTCAAAAGAAATAAAATAATCTACTGCGTTTGGAAGCCATGTAAATGATCCGCCAAGGGTTGCAGTTTTTGCCGCAATGTTTACTGTAGCAGTTCCAAGCAAGCTTGAATCTATTAGCGGAATTTTAGCGTTAGTGAAAGTAACTTGCTTGTAATTACAACGAAGCCCGCCCGCAGGAAACCTGCGCCATTCTTCGATCAAGCCTTGGATATTCCAAAGCGCAGTCGGGTCTCCCCAAACCGGTAAACTTGCGCCCCAAGAAATAGAATTTTTGTACGTGATAGGTTTTAGATCGCCAAGTATCCGGTTATTGTCATTCGAGCTTGCGATTGCTAAGGATAAATTCGTTGAATTATCGGCAGAAATTAAAATTCGAGGAACAAACTTACGATAAAACTTAGACCCAAAATCCATAAAACAACTAGCATAAGTGTGAATAATTGTTTTAGTGGACCAGAGTGACGGGATTTTTGTGGTGTCAACTTTTGGGTCTGTGAAGTACTCGATCCCGTGCTTAAACACGTATCCTCTAGAGTCTCCGCGGTACAAGTAATTTCCGACCTGCATAACCGACGTTGGTTTAAAATCATCTCCACCTGACATTGTCGTGAATGATCCACGCTTTTGCTCGATTCCGCCGGTAGCCATTGTTTGTTTAAGATCAAGTACTAATATTGTATCTGGTTCATTGTCGCCGCTTTCAGAACAAACGGTCCACTTAACACGCTGATTGCTTGCATCAAACGTTCCTACAATATTTTTCTTTCTATTAGCAGCTAGGATAAATTTTTTATAAGTTTCATTTAAGTGATCTGTGATACAAGCTACTTTGAAACCGTCTGACCAGTAAAAACCAAGTTCGCCGGCCCAGAAAATTCCTAAGTGAGTTTGAACGATACTTAAAGCAGAAACACATCCCGCTTTGTCATCGATCCGCCGTGCTAACATTCCACCCGTTCCGTCGTCCGCAAAGCTATCGTCAATTCGGTAAATGTATTTATCACAAAAAGCCATTGGTCGATCATAGATTGATGAAAATGCTCTGATTGGGCGCTCGGTGAAAACATAAAATAATCTTGGAACGCTATCGGGATCAGAATCTTTACTTTGTAAAATCAAAGTTGATTCGATCTGTGAACCTTCCTTAATGTGCGCGTAGTACGCTTTGTTATTTACAACGTGAACGTACTTTGCTTTCGGCGGTGTGGTATTTGACTCCGTCGCCGTGGTGTACAAAGATTCCCGTGCGAGTAGAACTGCGTCTGTCATAACATCGCTGTAAGCCGTAACCCCAAGAGCTACTTCAGCGATTACGTGGAAAACCGTTCCGTTAGAAGCAGTTCTTGAAATTTCAATTTTTATATTTGCAGCGTCCCAGTTTTCAACTGAACTTAATGTCGCAGGAAGCGTGATTGCTGCGGGGTTTCCGCCAGCAATAATTCCACCGGTAACAGCGGGCGTGTAATAAAATACAGGACCGCGATCAAGGTAAACAACAGTACTGACCGTATACTCATATTTGTAGTTGAACGCATATAAATAAGTCTCCCCGGCACCCGTTGGGTTCACTATTGATATACCAGAATTTAAAGTAGGAAGACCAGCATTTCTGACTTGGAAATTACCAGTACCGTCTACAAACAGTTTTTGTGGGCTTGTGAAAGAGTCGTTTGTAAAAATTAGTTGATCTTGCCACTCAGTGTTAATAATTACGGAGTTAATATTTCCAAGACCGAAAAAAGCACCGCCACTAGGCCCATTGATTTCAGTCCACGTAGCCGCTGCGGGCCGATACGCACGGACACCTTGAAATCCGATAATATTATCCGTGTCGGCTTCTGACAAATGCAGGTTAGCAAGCTTGTTGACACGAACTTGTCCTTGCGGAAGTTGGTCTTGAAAAATAACCGAACCCCAGCGTGTGCGGGGCTTTTTATTGGTCGTGATAAGTAAGTTATCAAACATTTTTGCGGCACTAGGAAGCCCATCGATAAAATAATCGGTAATTCCTAGTGAAAAATCTGTGACCTCTAACGGCTGCATATTTTCTGCCATCTATACTCCGAAGTAAACTTCTACGTCTTGAACCGTGTTCGTATAAATATAAAATGAAGTAGGTGTTACTTTTGCTACTTTTAAATAAATCTGATCTTTAGTTGTTGGATCTTTTACGGTGATGGCTACGTTATCAAGTAAAACTCCACTTGGAATTGTTACAAGTGCCCGGTAGTACCCATCTAATTGATCTACAAAACTCGCAGCAAGTATCGTTGAAACAGTGGCTACAAAGTTTACTGAAGAAATTTTTTCAGAATTTACGCCGTCGTGACTATGCGAATTTGATTGCTGAATGTTATCTTCTAACGCCGGAAACCAAGTGTCTCCGAAGTCACCCGTCTGGGGAAGCTTCCAACCCTTACTTAATACTAGCATATTGCTCTCCTACTAACTCGAAGTGTGGAAGATCCACAAACGAATCGTTCTTAAAATTCTGATCTTGATTGAAATCTCCGCCCCAACGAATTTTTACACCTAGATTGTTCGCACAAGATCGTACGATACCGGCTAGGTAAAAAAATCTATTTCGGTCGTTCCAGTCTACCGGAAATGGAATAATGTCCACGGCAAGACTTGGAAGTGAATTGTGTTTTGAATTTGGAAAATTAACTTTAGAATGTCCAGTACGAACGGCTTCTTGTTGTTCGTCTTGACCGCGGTGTCCGCATGTAACTGTAATGTCGTAGTGTTTTACCACTTCCGCGACTAACTTTCGTAAGTCTGGATGACATTGTGCAAGTTTTAAAAGACTTGAGTTACTTAGACTTGGCATCAACTATTTCTCCAATTATGTTTTTAAATTCATCTTTACTAACACACATAAACTTTTCGACTGCGGGATTTAGGTTGATCGGTATTACAAGTTCCTTTGTATCTGAAATTACTCGGTACAAAGCATTTGTTTTTGAATCGATAAACCAAACTTCAGTCTTTCTTTGTACGGGGGCGCTCATGCATCCCGTCGTATTTGCCACTAGAAGTATCAGCAGAACCGCCAAGCTTTTCTTCAATAATTCTTTGATCTTTTTCTGTGATCGCAAGTTCTGTAGCATCGCCTAGTTCTTTCTTCTTTGCTTCGCGCTGCCACAAATCAATCAAAGCGATTAGTCTGTGGATGAGCGCGACTAGCTTAAGCACCTGGGTTAGTTTTCTCTCGTAGTTCGTAAATTGTTTCTTCCATTTTTTTCGTCTGTGGGTTTACACCTAAAGTTGGCATTACTTTAAGAATTTTTAGAACCCAACGTGTTACAGTTGTCATGTACTCATCATCTAATTTTGTAGGAGTAAGACGCGCAACAATTGTTGCCAGCAACGTCAGAGCCGTTAGAACTAACGACGCTGTTTGAATTATCGCGGGAACACCTTTTAAAAATTCTTCCATTACTTACTCCTTAGTTAGTTTCCTATTTTTTTAATTGAAACCCAGTTAACAACGCTTGCCGCTAGTAAGGTCAGTGCTGCGCCGCTGGATTGGTAAGCTCGTAAATCTATAAACTCACCTGCAAGTAATCTGATTGGTTTAGCCGAGCACGGAATTGGTACGTATGCACTATGTGTTGTCTGCGACACATATCCGCCCAACCGATATTGGGCTACGCCGCCCTTGTATAGTACAACATAGGCTTCTTCATTCACAGCCCACCCGCCTGCATTGTTAAACTCAATAAAACAACCCACTTCATAGATACCAGATGTTTGTGCTGTAAATTTCCATGCTGCACCTGTGGTCACATTTCCGTGTGTTGAAATTTCAGATGTTCCGAAATCAATAATGGTGTCTGCGTTATTGGGAATACTTTGTCCGGCTGCAGTACTGTAGCTTGCTATTACATTTTCTGAAGCTGCGATTGCTTGTGGCCCAGAAATTCTGTCCATTGTGAAAGCTTTAAGTGTCCAGGTTTCTGTAGCCGCTGCGTTACCATAATAAAGTTCTATGTAGTCACCAGTTTTTAAATCTAAAGTTTTTGCACCTGTTATTGTAGAATAGCCTGCTGGCGGGCCATCAAAGGACTGAACAGATACACCATTTTTTCTAATCTGAAGTAGTTTACTTCCTGCGTTTGCATCGGTAGATATAGTGAAAAATACTTTGTACTGACCGGGAACTTTGGCAAAATACGCACTGCTTGCTAGTCCAGCATGGGTGTCAACACTAGAAGTAATTCCAGTTATTTTTACAGGTGCGCCGAAAGTTCCTGTAGTCGCTGAAAAAGTACTGTTATTTGCATCAAAAGCCACAACGCGCGTTTCGCCGCCGTCCGAACTCATCTGAACGCTGCTACTCCAACCTAAAATTGGAACTTCCATATCAATAGATATTGTGTCGTTGAGAGTAAGTGTAATAGGTGATGTACCAGACCAGTCAACTACGGCCCCGTGAGTATTATTTTCACCTACAACGTAAAACGTAGTTGACGATGCCGTGTCCCTTGTTACGGAACCCGTGTATCGGTCGGGAGCATAAGTTGATGCAACACCCACAATTTGAAAAGCATCAATATTGCTAAGACCCCTAGGCATTGTGCTAAAATCAGCTGATAGACCAGTTGGTAAATTAAACTTAATTACCCCAGTCGGTAAACTAGAACCAACAACCAAAACGCCTTGAATTTTAATCCTTGATCCGCGACGTTCCCAAGCTAGGTATCCAA
>JAYUTU010000186.1:0-12371 GCA_043754975.1 Bdellovibrionales bacterium
TTGCTGCTGCCGCAATAAGGCTTGCATCATCTAAAATTGATTTATTTAATTTTAAATCTTCAATCACAAAATTACCATCTTGCGGAATTTCAAAAAGCATTTGCCCCTGTTGGCCATTGCGGTCGAAACCTTCCATGTGGGCTTTGTTAACTTCGTTAGAAATATTATACGAAAGGGCTTCGATATTGCTTTTAATATCTGTTACCAAGTTATCACGCACGTCGATGGCTCCACCCAGCCCGCCCCGCTTAAATTGATCGGTGATGTCCACAACAGAACCGCCGTCAGATAATTCGTAAAGCACCTGAATTTTGTTGTCAGCCGTTCGGCCCGTGCGTAGCTGCTCGTAGGAAGTTCCTGCTACTAACACACCAGTTTTACCAGCAGTGATATTAAGTGTTCCGGTTTTAGTGTCTTCTGAATAATTAATATCAACTTTTTCAGCTAATCGTTTCACTAACAGGTCACGCCGATCGCGCTCATCATTTGCATTTGCACCTGTTATTTCAACGCTTAATATTTTTTCATTAAGTTTTGCGATTTCTTTGGTAATCTGATTGATTTCGCCGACTCCGGCTTGGATTTGGCTATTTAATTCTTTTGTTATGTTATCAACTTGCCGATCAACGTTTTTGAAATTGCTGATCATCGCTAAGGAATTATCACGAACAACTGTCCGCGCCACTGCACTTTCAGGATTACTTGCCAGTTCTCGAAACGAATTAAAAAAATCTGAGATGGATCCACTCAGGCCTTTAACTGTCTGTTCGTTTAGGACACTTTCGATTTTTTGTAACCCAGTCGCACGACCCTCAGCAAATGCTAAGTTTGAGCCTTCACGCTCGATTTGTTTTTCTAACCATGGATTATTCGACCGAGAAATTCCGCCGGCCATTGCCCCAGTGCCGATGCGGTGCTGTCCTTCGAATATTGGTGGACTGGTTTGAATGTCTACGCGCTGACGAGAAAAACCCTCAGTCGTGCGATTCGCGATATTGTGCGACGTTGTTTGCAAAGCAGATTGATTGATCATCAATCCGCGTTTACCCAAGTCTAACAAACCGTGAATCTTAGCCATTAAGCCTCCTGGCTGACAAAATGTCCTGAGGTATCTGGCCCTTGTTGGTAGCCACCCTTTTTCTTGTAGGTTTTTTGACCCATGAGGGTTTCTTTTAAGTTTTCCATCGCCGAGGTAACTGTCTTGATTCCAGACTCTGCGTACTTTGCGTTTTCTTTATTAATTTGAACTAGGCGATTCGTGATGATCTCAAGAGTGGAGTGAATCGAGCGTAAACGATCTGCTTCGACGCCGCCAATCTTTACTGCAATTTCCAGTAGCCGCGGAAATGTTGCATCAGCACCTACAGCTTGTGCTAATTCAGCGGCGTAATTCACGCGCAGACCATCGAGGCTTTTGATGCGCATTAGTAACTGTTCTTTTAAAACATTATTTTCATTTAGCTTTTCGATGTTTGTTGCGATCAGAAGTTCTTTTTCTTTACGCACACATTCCAACAACAAACGGTATTGCTTCGTCAGGTCTTCAAGATTTTTTACTAATTTGTCGAAAATTTTTTGTGTCATTTTTTCGTCCTCATCCTTGAATACGAAAGTGGGTTGAAATTTAATTACTCAGGTTTTACAACTTAATCATTAGCAGTTTGTGCAGACAATAATTGCTCATCGACCATTTTATCTGCGACGGCTTTGGCATCAACTTTATATTTTCCCTCATCGATCAAGCGGCGAAATTTATCTACTTTTGCTTGATCAATATCAGGAGATGCTTTTGCTAATTCTTTGATTTGCCTGATGTCTTGCGAACGCTCCGAAATATCAACTTTAGAAGCTTCTGTTCCACCAAGAGCTGCCAAATCTTTTAAAGCATTTGCCGACCCAATATCTTTTTGGTTGGCGATTGCACTCGATTTACTTTTTTGAGTTGCCTTATCTAATGTAGAATCTGTCAGATTTAGATTCTGTCCGATTTTATTATGGGTAATTTTCACTTAAAACCTCCAGCCTTAAATTAGTGTATCATACAGAGACAAAAGGACCAAATCATTCTGAGACAACAGTACCGGGAGTAGGCTTAACAGTCCAAAATACCGGACTTTTAACATCGACCCAACCCAACTGTTGTCCAGTCTTGATTTCGTCACCCACTGACAAATTACCGTCACTTTGACTTGCGCTACCTAGACCAGTTCCACGTGTCAAAATAAGACTTTCAAGTCCATTATCGTGCTTAATGCGATACTGCATTTGATCCATCTCAAGGTATTTTTTATCTAGCAAAACTCCAGCCCACGGGTTTTTTAATTCAGCAGCTTTTGTTTCCCCAGCGGCGCTGCGGTCAAATTCTATTTTCAAATGAGTTGGCTCTTTCGAGTTCACAAGATCAGAGTCACTTAGGTTTTCGCTTGTGCCCGAGACGCCGCGCAACGTGGTTAAATTAGATTTCACTGTTAAATCAATAGGCCCTTCAGGCTTAGCTAACTTTTCTTTTAACCCCATTTGCGTTCCGTACCGCTCCATCAGCTGATTATGAATCATATCAGCTAAGCCAATCCCACCAGATTTTCCCCAGTCATCAGCATACTGATCATCTAACTGATCACGAAATATTTTTTCTGCATTGTTTTGTTTGATAAATCCACTTTCTTTAACAGTGGATCGCATTTCTTTCATCATGTGCCGGATAAAATGCTTTTCATACATTTCTGCCACTTCGCGAAACTTTTGCTCTGTTACCTGTGGCTTCTTTTCTGCCAGTGGCGCCTGAATTAAGGGATTAAGTTTCGAAATTTCTGCCATAAGTCTTTCTGAAAAAAAAGTGAGAAGAGTTCCTTCTGTTCATGCCACATCCATGTGTTTTTCCTAAGTGCAAGCGACGACAACTGCAATCATCCTGATTTATAATTGCCTACGCTGATATGAAAAAGCTTCCTGCGAAAGAATTTTTTTATATTTAATCAGCACCTGGACCATCCTTAGTTGATGAAAAGCAAGAACTCCTCTCGATTCGATCTTCATCCTGAAGATCGAAATTAAAAATTACATTGTTTCTAATTCTCCGTGTAAAGCACCAGCTGCTTTCACAGATTGCAAAATTGATATCAAATCTTTGGGCGAAACTCCTAGCTTGTTCAGAGCTTGAACCAAATCGCCGACATTCGCTCCGGCATCTAAAACCGTGACCTTGTCATCAGCACTTACTGTTGATTTTTTATTTTTATCTTCAGTTACTTTCAAAGTTAAATTTCCGTGGCTCAGGCCAACTCTAGATATTTTTACTTTTTCTCCGATAACAATAGTTCCTGTTTTCTCGTTGATCAGAACCCGCGCCCTTTGATCTGGATTGATTTCTATGCTTTCAATTGTTGCCATTAATTCTACACCTTTATTTTCAAATTTTGCCGGCGTAATAATATCAATGGTTCCAGCATCTGTCGCTGTTGCATAAATTCCACCAAGTTCACGATTGATTGTCAGTATGGTACGTGCAGCTGTTGTAAAATCGGGATTATGTAAAGTCATACGAAACATTTTTTTTGAGGAAAAATCCGCTTGAATATCCCGCTCAATCATGGCGCCGTTGGGAATTCGTCCAGCAGTTGTGTGCATATCTTTGCCGTCACCCGTTATAGAAACTGCTCCCTGCGCAACTGCAAATATTTCGTCATTGGCTGCTCGCATCGGTGCCTGCAGCAAAGTTCCGCCAACTAACGAGGTCGCATCACCGATACTGCTGACAGAAATGTCCATCGGATTACCCGCTTTGGCAAATGCTGGCAGTGTCGCTGTCACAATGACAGCTGCAACATTTTTACTTACTAAGTCAGGATTATTGAGTTTAATGCCGAGTTTTTCTATAAGACGAGAAAATGATTTACTGGTGAATTCTGCCTGCGAATCACCAGTGCCTTTTAGGCCCACAACTAAGCCGTAACCGATCAGCTGGTTTTCACGCACTCCGCGAATACTTGCAATATCCTTTAATCTAGCAGCAAAAGCAAAGTTGGCAGAAATTAAGACGACTGCTAATAAAAACGTTTTCACTATTCTGTCCTTTTCATATGGATCACATCGTACTGAGCTTCGCGTAGCTTCGTGGAACTGATGTTGACGTCATCAAAATCTTCGACGCGCACTAAACCAGTTGCGATAACTTTATAAGGTTTCTGATTGATAGTTAGGAACTGATGTCCACGGATTCGGTACATACCATCTTTGGTCTTTTCGACAATCCGCGACGGAATTGATGCAATCTCTTTTAAATCAGCAGTTGCGGGCTTCGCTGGTTCTGGTTTTTTCTCTGCCACTGCTGTTGGTTTTCGTTTTGCCTCCTCAAGCGGATCAACTGGATACTGGCCTGCATACGGATCGTAATTGGGATTATTTTTTGCCAGAGCATCTTCTTTTGTACGGCGTTCTTGTTCTGCCAGGCGCTCGACTTCAGCATCACGTTTTTTTTGCTCTTCATCTGCCTGCACACGCTGAGCATCAAGTTCTTTCAGCAAATCTTGGATCACTGCAACTTTGCTTTCGATTTGCTTCATAGCAGAGCCTTCGACTTTAATAGCTGTCGGATCACCTTCGTTACGATGTTTATTTTGAGAAAATAAATAACTGGTTTGTCCATCCATAACCCAAAGTGAGCCAGCAGATTCCTGAAGCTGGGCTTCTTCTTCCATTTTTTGCCGCGTCATACGACGGTAGTTCCGGTCTGACGGTGGCGCCATATTATTTAGATTTGAATATTTAAGCATCGTATCTGGTTCAGGAACCGGCGCCTCAACAGCGACTGGCGTTGGCTCTGCGGGAGTTTCCGCCACAGGCGCGGGGCCAAGTAAAGTCGCACATCCTGCCAAACTAATAACAACTAGAGAAAGGAAAATATTTTTTATCATCACTCGATCCTCACTAAACCTTTTTCAATGATTCGCGCAGCAACAATTTTTTGCGAATCCATATTTTTAATTTTAATCATGTCTCCAATAGACCCTGATTCTTCAACTTGGGCTGAAATCGAAATTTCAAAAAAGGCATGTCCAGCAATTGCCTTAACCATCTGACCTTTTTTTAAGACCATTTCTTTTTTTAAATCCGAATAGGAAATTATTTGACCTGCATTCAAAAATCGAGCTGCTTGCATTCCTAACATGTGCTCCGACGAGACTATAACTTCACGGGGATTGAGTAACTGGCGTTTTTCCAATGACAATAAATCCGCAGTGATCAAATCGCCGGAACGCACTGAGCGATTAAGAACAGGAACCGACTGATACCTTTTAATTTCTCCGACAACCCATCCCTTTTTTTCATTTTGAAAAATGGAACGAATGGGTATCATTACTGCTGTTTTTGTTAAATCCACATTAAGATCTAATTCCCAATCCGATGAAACATTCATTGGAACTGAAGACACTTGGATTTGCAGATCACAATCAGCACACGAACGTGTCAGATGATTTTTTATTTTACGCTCAAGCTCCATCCGAGATACTGGGTGACGACTTCTTAAAATTTTTAATTCTGATGGCAAAACAAACTTGGCTTTAATATGACGTAGCTTGCTGATAAGATCCTTTTTCAAAATTCTAGATGTGTCAGCATTTCCTAAGTGCACAGCCTTCAGGATGTCAGCCAACTCCGTATCCATATTTTTTGTTTCAACCACATCAAATGCCGTAATAAGAACACGTGGAGAAATTTCAACGGCTGACGGAAAAATGACTTCTGCTGGTAGTTGGGCCCATGTCAGCAACGGAAAAAAAATGAATACAATTCTAACGATGTTTTTCATCATTTGATGTTCACCGCAGTCTGCATCATCTGATCAGACGTTTGAATAACTTTTGAATTTGTCTCGTAAGCTCTTTGTGCAGTGATCATATTTACCATTTCATCAACAATATTCACATTACTGCTTTCGATTTCACCCTGTGATAAATATCCGGTTCCGTTGGTTCCAGGTCGAGCGCCTGTCGCCTGACCGCTGGCCGCAGACGGCACAAAAAGATTTTTTCCTACGTTCTTTAAACCTGCTGGATTAATAAAATTTGCCACTTCAATTTGTCCGATGACCTGGGGAGCTGTATTTCTTTCGGTCAATGAGCTGATTTCCCCAGCTGGAGAAATTTCAATCGCGATGGAATTCTGAGGAATAGTGATTTCGGGGATAAGTACATTTCCGTTTTTATCAGTGATGCGGCCGTTTGGGTCTTTTTTAAAAGAACCATCACGAGTGTAGGCAAGTTCGCCATCTGGTGATCGCAGCTGAAAAAATCCAGCGCCTTCAATTTGGATATCCAGCGGATTTTTTGTAATGATGACCTGGCCTCCTGTAAAATCTTTTTGTACTGCAGCCGTGCGCACTCCCAGACCTGTTTGCACTCCAGTCGGAGTCACAGAATTTAAGCCAGATGCTTGCCCGGGTTCTTTTAAGTTGTGATAAACCAAATCTTCAAATTCAGCGCGGCTTTTTTTAAATCCCGCCGTGTTGACGTTTGCAATGTTGTTGGCAATAACGTCCATGTTATTTTGTTGTGCAACCATTCCAGTTGCTGCAGTACTTAAACTTTTAACCATTTGTACTCCCTGTTACCTAATTAAGATTTTACATTCCCGACAACATTAATCATTTTGTCGGACATACTGTCATAGGCGCTGATTGCTTTTTGTGTACCTTCAAAAACTCTTTGCGCCATGATCATTTCAGTCATTTCTTGAACGATATTGACGTTGCTGCCTTCGATAAAACCCTGCTTTAAACTTGGCACCTTTACCGCAACAATTTCAGGAGCCATATTGGATTTAAATCCAAAATAATTATTACCAAGTTTTTGTAAGGACTCAGGATTTGTGACATTCACTAAAGACAATTTACCAAGATTTCTTTCGCCGTCGAAAACCTCGCCGCCATCAGATATATGCACCTGGGCTAATCCTGAAAAGCGCACTGTGCGCTGGTCGGCAGCTGCAGCATTGTCACCTTCAAGCAAAACAGGGTGCCCGTCCTTTGTAACTAACTGACCGTTACCGTCAATTGTGAAATTTCCAGCCCGAGTCAGCCGGACTCCCTCAGCGGTACTGACTTCGAAAAATCCAGCACCATCAATAGCGACGTCTAATTTACCGCCAGTGTTTTTTAAACTTCCTTGTTCGAAATTGGTGTAGGTTCCTGCAGTATCCACATAGCCTTTGTCGCCACCATTCATATCGTAAAAACTTTCAATTGAGGCCGGCACCCGAGGCACTTGGATGACTTCAGGCTGTTTTTCCATTGCTGTTAAGTACTCGCTAAAGGTCTGTTGATCGCGCTTAAATCCGGTCGTATTGACGTTTGCGATATTATTCGCAATCGTGTCGATCTTTGTCGTTTGCGCTAAGGCACCGCTTAACGCTGTGAAAATACCTTTTATACTCATGGGCTTTTCTCCTGGTTAATACAAAAAGCAACCCCGGTGCCATCACGACTCGGCCTCGCCACAGGTCTAACAAAAAAAATCTAGACTCGTTTTCTTTGAATAGACAACCGATACGCCCCATTCGGTGAATCGACTGAAGTCCAGGTCCTGTCAGCAATTTGTCGTGTTCTGCAAACTCGACTGTCAAAAAAGTCCTCTCGACCAAAAGGCCTTTTCCTTGAGATACTTAAGGATCTAATGACTGCAAAGTTTTTTATTATTTCACTACTACTGACTGGAACGGTAATTTTGACCGGAACATGCGCACTGGCTGCGGTTTCAAAACTGCCTGCAGATACAACGCGCAGCCTGACAACTTTATCTTTAAAAGAAAAACTAAAACTCTTAGAAAAAAAACAAACTCACAAAACAGATCATTTTATTTTCGATTTACCAGTGACCTACAACAAAAAAGTCAGTCAGTGGATTTCTTTTTTTCAATCGCGGGGAAAAACGTTTTTCCGTGACTGGTTAGAAAAATCAACTAAGTACATGCCTTTGCTACAAACAGAATTAAAGAATGCAGGGCTACCAACTGACCTGGCCTACATGGTTATGATCGAGAGCGGTTTTTCACCCCATGCCGTTAGCACTGCATCTGCGGTTGGTCCCTGGCAATTTATTGAATCCACTGGAACATCATACGGTTTGAAAAAAAACTGGTGGCTCGACGAGCGCCGCGATCTGCGTAAAAGCACACAAGCTGCAATTCGCTATCTGACTGACCTGAACCGAGAGTTCGGGTCGTGGTACCTAGTTGCTGCCAGCTACAACATGGGCGAAAACGGTCTGCGCCGACAAATTAAAAAACACGGCACTAATGATTATTGGGAACTGGTTCGCCGCGGAGCTTTGCCGCAGGAAACCCAAGATTACGTTCCAAAAATTTTGGCCGCATTGATGATTGCAAAAGCACCGAACCTGTATGGCTTTCGTGAAATAGACGCCCAGTATCCCCTGCAGTACGAAACTGTATGGGCTCCGTCAGGTTCTGATATGGATTTGTTAGCAGATCACTTAGGAATTACCAGAAAAGCAATGAAAGATCTGAATGCAGAACTTTTTTTAGGTTACATCCCGCGAGAGGTCAGCGGTCACCACATACGTATTCCTATGGGCTCGTTAAGCATGGCTCGAAATTATTTCAGAGACCAGACAAAAAAAATGGCGTTAGATTAATTATGTTTGATCGAAAACAAAATAAAAATCCGGACGAAAAACCAGATGAGCACTTACAAAAGCTCATTGTACAAAAATATGGAGGGGCTACATTGGCAACTCCAGAAAAAATAAAACAAGTTGCTCTTCGGATTCATAATTTACATCAAACTGGAACCCAAGTTGTAGTTGTCGTCAGTGCCATGGGGCAGACCACAAATCAGTTGATAGATTTAGCCCGCAATGTTTCACCCAATCCGCATCTACGCGAATTAGATATGCTTCTAACGGTTGGTGAGCGCATCAGTATGTCGCTTTTAAGCATGGCACTGAACGATTTAGGCAGCAGTGCTATTAGTTTTACTGGCAGCCAAGCCGGAATTTTGACCGATGATTCCCATGTGAATGCCAGCATCATCGATGTCAAAGCGTTTCGAGTTGAAGAGGCTCTAAAAGAAAATAAAATTGTTATCTTAGCAGGCTTTCAAGGAGTTTCTCCACAAACGAAAGAAATAACTACTTTAGGTCGCGGCGGTTCTGATACATCTGCAGTGGCAATGGCCGCTTACCTGCAAGCGGATCGCTGTGAAATTTTAAAAGATGTTGACGCCGTTTTTTCAGCTGATCCTAAATTAGTGCCTCATGCTAAACCGCTGCACGAGCTTCACTACGCGCATCTATTAGAAATGACAAAGTGGGGTGCTAAGGTTCTGCACCACAAATCTGTCGCCATGGCACTTTTAAAAAATGTTCCATTGTATGTTGGCTCTGCAGCAAACAAGAATACTCAAGGCACGCTAATAACAAAAACTCCGTCTCTGCAGCCAAAAAATTTTTTAGCAATCAATTCATACAGTACTGTTTTTGAAATTAAATTTGAGCTTCAAGATGCAAGCGAAGATGCAAATGAAATTACGAAAAAATTCTCAGCTTTTTTAAGTAAAAATCAAATTGGAGCCATCGAAATACTTTGCGTATCTGATGACACATTTTTTATTGCAGGGCCAAAAGAAAATTTGGACCTTATAGAAAAAATAAATTACAGCAATTCTGGTTTTTCACTTTTAGAAAACGCATTGTGCTCGGTTTCAATGACCTGCTTTGAATCCCCAACGACCGAACAAAAAAAACAGGTTACAGAAAAACTAAAATCGGCAGGTATTTCTACCGGCCGATTACAACTTTCAGAAAAAAATATTAACTTTATTATCCACCAAGAAAATCAAACACAGACAATACAATTGCTGCATTCCTTAATTGATTAAGGTGACTGCAGAAATGTCATTTCGATGTTATCGTACCGACGATTAACAATCGAAAAAATGTCCTCGTTTTTACAACGAACCTGGCTGCCTTTACATCCCGTGCTAGCAATTCCACGTCCTGGTCGCCATTTGTTCAGATCATAGTTAAACCCCTGATTTCGACCATTAACGCTAAAGGCATTACCTTTTTTATTCCCTGGATTCATTAAATTTGAAATTGTAGTTTTCAACTGACTAAAATACCCAGCGCCATTTCTTGACCCTTCATCGCCTTCGTTAGCAATAGCGTTCGGATCATCCACGCCACCGCCACCGCGGGCACCACCGCCAGGTCCGCCGCCACCGCCACCGCCGCCCGGTGGAAACCCTTTTTTCTTCCCTTCGGGATCTTTGTAATCAGAAATAGGCTTACCAACATTATAATTTCCGCCCAGATTCATGTTGCCTGAATCATTTCCGGGACCACCGATCCCACCAACTTCTACAGAACTCGCGTTCGGTTTTAAATCCATTGCAAAATTAGAAGGAGCAGGTTTTCCTGCAGGAGTTCTGCAAATCGCAGCAGAACTATCGCGCGCACATTGACACGCCACAGACGAGAATTGGGACGATCCAAGGGCACAGTTGTCAGCATAAATATTACAGATTTGTTGACCGTACAAAGCTCCACCCGGCGCACAATTATTCGGGTCCGGAACCAATTCACAATTAGCGCCCGCATTCGAAAGTTTACATTCACAAATTTTTGCCGCTCGCACACTGTCACCGATAGACTTTAGGGTTTGTTCAACTAATCCCTGGCCTTCTTTTGCTTCCACAGAACAGACTTGAATTCCATTTCGACTGGCTTCGATAACTGCAGAAATGGTATTCACAGTTCTTATTTGCTCATCCTCAGTTTGGGCATACTGCATACACTCATCGGCAATCACTGAAGTACGGGATGCCGACTCCACTTCACTGCACTCATTTTTACAAGTTTCAAAATTATCATCACACGTGGCTTTAAATGAATTCATACCATTAATTGCAGTATTTCCAATTAAACTAGCTTGAGCACACTGTGCAACAGCGCCTTTTCCAGCATTGTCACCGATTGCTTTTCCAGAAAAATTTTTTGTAAACTCTTGCACATATTTCATTCCATCATCATTGGTATCTTTTTGATCACAACTTAATTTTGCGACGTTAGCTGAAGTCCGGCACTCTTGCGCTTTCTTATTCCAGCGCTGAAGACAAGCATCTAGGTTGGCATTGCTTGTTGAATTAATTGGATTGGCCGCTTGAGGAGCTGTTTGCTGGGAGCTGTTGCTAGCCGTCGTACATTCTCCACCGGGTGGAGGCTTAACGGGTGTTCCATCGGATCCAATTGAGCAGTAACATCCAAAATGTTCACTGTCATAAATTCCTTTTTGTGACCGACACTCTGCTTCACGGTCAGTTTTTGCAACGGCGCCTGCTTTCACGCAGGTGTTGCCATCCATCACACCACCGTTGCTTTTACACATCGAATCGTTTGCACAATATTCAAATCCATATTTGCAACCACCCCTCATAGTGTAACATCCGTTATTTCCACCTTTTGCTTTCAATCCCGCAAGACATTGGGCTTCCGTTAGCGCCTCAACTGACAGTGGCAGTCCCAAAATAAACAGAAACAGTAAAGAAAAAGCAGTGGCGTATTTCATACTTTTATCCCCTTGCATGATAGATTCTTATCGGTGATCTCATAACTGGACTAAAGCAGTTGGGTCGCAAAATCTCAGTCCGAGACAATTTATTTGGCAACCTTGTAGGAACGAAATACAGTCGTATTGAAAGTCAAATAAATCGAAACCAGGAGCTTGGTATGTCAAAATCTTTAAAAAATTCATTCTTTGATTATACGGTGAAATCAGCTGCACAAGACGATTACGATCTGTCACAACATAAAGGCAAAGTAATTCTTGCTGTCAACGTAGCTAGCAAGTGCGGACTTACACCACAGTATGATGGGCTAGAGAATTTATACAAAGAATTTGGAAATCAAAAATTTATGGTCCTTGGTTTCCCATGTAATCAGTTTATGGGTCAAGAGCCCGGAACCAACGAAGAAATTAAAAGATTTTGTACACTGGAGTACGGAGTTACTTTTCCTGTGCTAGATAAAATAGATGTGAACGGAGCCCACACTGCTCCAGTTTACCAATTCATGAAAGCAAAAGCGCCTGGCGTATTAGGAACAGAAGATATAAAATGGAATTTTGGGAAATTCCTTATCAGCAAAGATGGCAATGTTATCAAGCGCTACGCACCAACAACAGCACCAAAAGATTTAGTTGACGACATTAAAGCAGCGCTAGGCTAGCAGAGTATGCACCACCACGCCGCACTCACTCCAATCGAGTAGGAGGACCGCGTTAGCGGTCCGTCCTCTCACACCACCGTACGTACGGTTCCGTATACGGCGGTTCAATGACTTTCTAGTGAGCTGATC
>JAYUTU010000187.1:0-5466 GCA_043754975.1 Bdellovibrionales bacterium
TTTCCGACCTGGTCTTCGCGTTTTATTTTGGTCATCTCCTCTGTTTTCGAGTTAACCATGGTGATGCACCAGTTCCTATCGATCGCTGCAAATCCATCACTCATGCTTTCAATCGTATCTAGCAGGTCACGTTGAAGCTTTGTTGCGTCCTCAATATCTGTGTTGGTTCCAAACCACCCAATAAGATCACCGCGAGAATTTCGAAAGGGCTGTGCACGAGACAAAAACCAGCGGTAGTCTCCAGCGTGACTGCGTAACTGAAATTCGTCTTGCCAAGGATGTTCCTCAGCCAGTGCTTCGTGCCACTTTTTAAGAACATCTGGCAGCAGTTCTGGTTTAAGAACCTTTTCCCAGCCGCAACTAAGCATTTCAGCTAAATCTGTACCGGTGTAATCATACCATCTCTGATTGTACCAATAAATATGACCGGTGGGATCTGCCATCCAAGCCAACTGCGAAATTGAATTAGCTAATAATTGAAATTGCTTAGAATTTTCTTCGGCAGCAACTAGGCGTTGCTTTTCCAATTCTAACTTTAAACGCTGCTCTTCTAATTTTTTAAAGTCTGTTTGATCCCGCATAATAACAACAGCACCAGTTATTTTGCCGTTACTGTCTTTGACGGCTTGTCCAGAGGCCAAAATAAATCTTTTTTTTCCATTTTTTGGAATGATACTCATCTCTGCATTTTCCACAGTGCCCTCATGGAGGGCGCGGAACAAGGGAATGGATTCTTTTTTTAGGGGCGTAACTCCATCACCTTCAAATAAATGATAATGTTGGGCCCACTGGTCAGATGGAATTGGTTTTTCGTACAAGCCATGAAATTCGCGAGCCGCTTGATTAAACACTGTCAATTTCCCATCAGCATCGCAGGCAACAACACCGTCAGGTAAATTATCTAAAACGGCTTGCAAAAAATTTTGTTGTTGTTCTACTTCTGAAGTGTCAATCACAAGGCAGCCTAGCATCACGTTATTTCGCTGACTACATTTTATGGAGTCGTGAAGTATTAAAGTTTCTTAACAGCAAGATAGTTCTAACGAATAGGGTTTTCTCGTGGAGCATTATTTTGTAGTGGCTTTCTAGATAACGGATCTAAAAACGAAGAAACGTTCTCAGCTAACGGCGTTATGCGAGTATCTTTTTTTTGTATTTTTCCACTGACAATTAAAAATCGTGAGCTTCTAATTAAAGACTCAAAGCTCTCAAAAACATCACTTTTAAAAATAGTGTCAACACTTCCAAATTCATCTTCAAAAGTAATAAATGCAGTTTCCATGGCAGGCGGGGGTCTTTGCAGTACTGTGAGTATTCCAGCATACTGTACTGAGCGCCCATGAGCTAATTTTGTGATTTGTTCTAACAACGTCATTTTAGAAAAAAGATTTAAGCTGCTTTCAATCATTGATTTTTTATCAAATAAAGACAATCGTATCAGAGTATTCTAATACTGTCACAAAAGCTGTGCTAACCTCGTACTATCTATTAAAAGGAGTCTAATGATTCTTCAAAAATTAACAGATGAAGGATTGATGCGGCTGTACCAAAATGGCTCAGATAAAGCTTTTGCTGTTTTGTATGAACGTCATTCTCCAAAGATCTACAGCTATTTAAAGCGCCGCATTGCAGACAAAAATCAAATGGAAGACATCTATCAAAATGTTTTTGTGAAAATTCACAAATGCAAAAATTTATACAACCTGTCGCTACCTTTGCTGCCCTGGATATTTACAGTCACCAGGTCTGTTATGATCGACGAGTTCCGAAAAGATAAATCCGCAAAACTGGTGGATACCTTCGATTTTGATAAACTGGCGAGCGAGTCTTTAGAACCAATTCATAATGTGGCTTCAGAAGCAGCGCTCGAGGCCGGGATAGAACAGCTTTCGCCCACGCAAAAGACAGCACTTCAACTGCGCTACATTGATGAAAACACATTCGACGAAATAGCTCTGAAACTGAAAACCTCACCGCTTAATGCACGTAAAATCATTAGCCGCGGAATTCAACGTTTAAAACAATTGGTAACAGAAAGTGGCGACGTATGAAAACAAAAAAAAATGAGTGGTTATCCGAATACCAATATTTTATCGCAGAAGACTCAGCACCAGTTCCCGAAGGTATTTCAAAGAATGTTTTTGTAAAAATGAAGGGCCTATTGCACCCCAGTGCTTGGAAAGTATTTTTTAAAATTCTTGTTGTACAATTAACAACTGGCTTTTTATCTTTATCAATCTGCCACCAATTTGGCGTTAATCCATTTAATACGTCGAGGTCATTAGAAACTGTTTTTATGAGTCTAGGTGGCCATCCTATTTGCATGGTGTTGTGCGGAATTTTATTTGTCGGAACTGGACTACTGGCTGCTGGATTTTTCTTAACAGTCGAGGAAATAGTCGCATTGAAAAAGACTAAAGCTCAACAATTTCTGGCTATTAGCCTTATTTCTTTAGGTACTTTAGCAGCATTTGGAGCGGAAATTATTTTTAGTATTGGCCTGCTGTGGTTAGTCGGAGCCATCCTGGGATCATTTCTGGCAACTGAAACAATTTGGAAACTAAAGACTTCGATGCCAAGCTAGGCAAATGAAATGTTTGCACTACGGTTTACTTATATTACTCGGAGCTGTTCTGGCCTGTGAGAGCACTCCAATTAAGACCTATCGTGAACCCGAAACGTCTACTCAGCGACCAAACCAAACACGAAAAAATAGTTTTTCTAATTCACAGTCAGAGCCACAAGTAGATTACCCATCCATTCAGCGTTTGCTTGGGTTAGAACGAAATATTTCAACGTTGGGCTATGCAGAAAAAACATTTAATACCTGCGCCGTTGGTTACGGATATTCAACGACCGAGAACTGCCAGAAAAAGTTTTATGTCGTCATTCATTTTAAATTGATGTGTCGTGATTCTGAGGGCACAGTTTTGCGCCAAATTTCCGAAGATGATTTGGTGCCGCTGGGTAGTCGTGAACTGACCTGGAGTTTAAAAAATGTCAGTGGAAAATTACGCACGGATTCTAGCGGCTATGCCCAGGTTGTTATTGTTTCCCCAACCACGCAACGAACTGAGCGCTTTCGTATTTCAAGTGCAAAAGATTTCTTACTTTTGCGCGCGGGTGATATTCAGCGCTTAATTGTTCCCAGTAACTGGTGTGAATAATTTGTGTTAGCAGTTTTAAAATTTATTTCTAAACGTAATTGCGTCGTATCTTCATCAAAGCCAATATAACTTAAAATTCGTTTTGTCTTAGTTAGCTTATCAACGGTAAGCCATGTGGATTGGGTGCGCACCTGTTTAGACGGCGAGCGTGTCGCCCAGTAGTGCAACTCAAACGTGGTTTCTGTCGCTGAATTAAATTCCCGCAACAGCAGGTGCAAACTGAATTCTTCGGGTCCACACGTAACAGTCCACGCATATGGCTCTTTTCCTTTTTGGTGGATGCAGTCGTGCCAAAACCCGCCCTCGCTGCTTAAAAAATCCAGACTGATGTTTTCAGGTTTAAGCTCAGTCGCAGCCGGAAACTGGGCCGCACTGAATGATCCAATAAGGATAGTCATAGAAATGAGAATGAGCTTCACTTATTTTTTTCATCCACGAGTTGCTTGGCGTGTGGATTCATTGGCTGATCAAAGGATCGTAAATTTTCTGCAATCCAGTCGGCGTAATAAAGTATATTTGTGTAAACACCGTAGCCATCACAGGCGTAACTGCCGCGACTGGTTATGCCGAAGTAATAGTACACACCATCTAATTGTAAAAAGGCAGGGCCGCCGGAGTCACCAACACAAGTTCCATGACCGTTTGATTCATCTAAAATAATTTCACTTTTAGCGCCAGGATCTTCTGATTCAATAGGTGCATTTGTCATTCGTAAATCATCATCACCTTTAAATTCAATTTTATAACAGTGCTGTTTTTCACCCACTTCAGGTTGATCGCAAACAATGTCACCGTTTTCGATTGCCTTTTCTAAATTCGGAAATTTTTTTTCATTAATATTTGTAGCCTGAACTAAAGTAATACCGAAGCCTGCCATCGTGACAAGGGCTCCCTTTTTCAAAAGGTCTGCATTTTGTAATTGAGTTGCGGGCCTGTATCCAGCTGGAATTACCCCTTCCAATTGGATAAGTGCAATATCGTGAAGATCAGTAGTTTTAGTCGCAGAATCCTCGTACTGAGAATGAATACGAATCGCTTTTGCTCGTAAAACCCGTTCGCGTTGCACGTCAACTTCTCGGGCATTTAGAGTTGCGGAAAGCTCAGAACCAAAAACAATGCGCAAATTTTTAGCGCCAGTAGCCAGGCAGTGGGCTGCAGTGATAACAACAGTTTCAGTCAGTAGTGTACCGGTGCAGGCCGATTCGTTTTCAGTGTCATAAATGCCAACTGTTGAAGCAGCTATTGTAGAATTTTCTGGGACATAAGTGCCACCAATAATTGCGTTTTTGGCTTTAAAATTACTTTTTTGATAATCTTTTGATGAAGTCAGGTTCTGGCTGCAGGCACTAGCAAGCACCAGAATGCAAAAAACAAAACTGCGAAACATAATTTCCCCTCGTGCAAAGCGTTTATATAGGTAAGTTCAGTGCCTACTGCAAGAAAAATGTGTTAAAAATTAAACATGGTAAATAACGATGTTCTACGAAGTGTTCGCTACATGTTAAATATAAACGATCAGAAAATTATCGCTATTTCGCAACTTGCAGATTTTAAAATTTCACTGACTCAGGTCCAGGCGTATTTGTTAAAAGACGACGAGCCTAACTATTTACCCTGTGATGATGAATTTATGGCGCATTTTTTGGATGGATTAATTTATTTTAAGCGCGGTCGTGATCCCAATCGGCCTGCAGTGCCAATGGAGCTACCTGTAACAAACAATACCGTACTTAAAAAACTTCGTGTCGCATTTGAACTCAAAGAAGAAACCATGCATCAGTTGATCGAAACCGGCGGTTATCGAGTTGGTCGCTCGGAGCTTAGTGCGTTCCTGCGTAAAAAAGATCACCCCAATTACCGGCCTTGTGGTGACCAGGTGCTGCGCTATTTTTTAAAGGGCCTGACCTTGCGCTTAAGAGGTTGATGAACTAGGATTTAGGCTGAAAGCTGAGGTTCATTATGTCGGATCATTTAAAAGAAGAAATCGAACGATTAAAAGCTGAAAACGAAGCCTTAAAAAGTAAGAAGTCAGGCGGAACTTTGACCATGAAAGTCAGTGAAAAAGGCGCCTTATCTGTTTATGGAATGGGTCGTTTCCCAGTGACTCTCTACAAAGAACAGTGGAATAAGTTGTTAAGCATTGCTGATGAACTAAAGTCATTTATCAAAGAACACGATTCAAAGCTTAAAACTAAAGATTAATAAACTGCCCCCTTAAATTGTTTCCACAATATTGGGTTACGCAATTTTGGCTCAGGTTTTGTTCCTTCGCTAGCCGATGGAATGCATTACAGTATTA
>JAYUTU010000188.1:0-5458 GCA_043754975.1 Bdellovibrionales bacterium
CACACTGCTAAAAAACACACCGCAAATTAAATTTTTTTTAAAATTCATAAATTTTTCTCCTTAGAAATTGTTAAAGATGACTCTTGTTAAGCATGAACTTCTTTTGCAAGATCCTAACCAAATTTACACGAAACCCTTTGACCCGGCAGAACAAGACTACCCATTTCATATCAAAAATTACTTTTTACAGTTCAAAGGTAAGATTTGCCCAGAAGCTATCCCAATTAAAATTTGGATCGTCATTAACAGCTATCATATGCACAGCGCTGATCATCCATACACCCGCATAGGGAAGTTGAAAATGCGCCTTACCTTTTGAATTAGAACGCATCTTTAATTGATACGTCTGATCTGATCCTTTATGCCAAGCTCTAACCAATGCTCCTGCAAGCGGCTTGTTATCGAAAAAAAGTTGAACTTTAAAAAGTTCTCCTGATTTCAACTTTTTTGGATGAGATAATGGTAAAATTTCAAAGCGCTGTTGAGTACGAGTTTGGTACGCAGTGTTCGTTTTATTTCCCGTTTGAATAATCGCTTTGACATTTCTGCGGTATCGTTCGTGCGCCGGCTGAGTATCTGTTTTAGTTTTCTTTCGGTGCCTAAGGACTGCGTCTAAGCCATCTTCAATTAAATACGCATTAAATTTTTCTGCTTCAAGTGTTTTTTCGTTGGGGATGCTATCATAAGCGATGACGTACGTTCCGGGTTTTTCAGTATCAACGACAAGTTCCGGCAGATCTGTGAAATGAGGAATTTTTAGTGCTAAATCCTGAACTGATTTTTTTGCATAAAGCTTCAAAGAGGCAGTTCTTTCTTGTGAAGTCGGGCGATCCACTCCCGTAAAATCTTCACCTACTTTAAACGAGATTCGAGTTTCCGTGCCACTTTTTATTGTGAATGGGTTTGCTGAGATCCAAAATTCATGTGCATTTGCGTGCAATGAGGTTAGCAGTGCAAAAGATAATAACGAGAGAGCTTGTGATATTTTCATAAAAACTCCTGATTAAACCGAAAAAAAGCTCTACTCTAAAAAATAAGAGTAGAGCCCGTGATGCAGTTATTTTTTTATTTTAAAAAAACGACTTAGTCTGGTCGAGAAACAAATGGAAATTCAGCAGGACCTAACCGCATACTTTGTCCGTGCAATAATTTATGTCCTTGATTTGGATTTCCCGGCGTTCCTGCATAAGAAACATTATCTTTGACAGCAGCTCCTGTTGGATCGCCCGCGACTAATAAACTTAAGGTAATATCGATGACATCGTCTTCTAACTTACGGCCACCCGTTAGCATTCCCTTATCACCGCTTAAATCCGCATTATAAGCCACTGTGCCCACGGGAATATTGGCCCGAGTATCCAGGCGCATAACATCCGGCAAGAACGCCGTTACAACCGCACCTGCCGTAATGCTTTCAACTCCATCGATCATGTCAAAAGCGTTAAGAACTTTAACTGCTTCCTCCCGCACCGGCGCTGCCATATCACTGAAATCTGCACTTGGCGGAATCATATTAAAAGCATTCAAGAAAGCATTGGTAATAATAAGCCCCTCGTTGATCGCAGGCCGAGCAAGACGTTCAATTTGTTTACCATTCAAAGAAACAGTTCCCCAAATGTCCAGAATCGGCCCCTTCAGCTTTGCCAGTGGGATTCGAACGACAATAGAATTCACGTTGTAGCCAATAGTAAAGTCTACGGCACTACTAGGACTAAGAAATCCAACTTTAGGTCCAAGCCCAGCAGCCCCTGCACGAACTTTAAAAAACTGATCCACATCAAAAAAGAATGGGTCTTCACGAAGTCCCGCAAATACATCAAGTTCCAGACCGCTAGCAAACCGAATGTGATTAATATTTTCATCTCCCGTTTTCGATTCCGCTAATGTTGTCGTGAGGTAACCATTACGGCCCGAACCGGTGCTACCTTCACCAGAACTGTCAATGATCTCATCCATTCCACTTGCGGCACGTCGAATGACTTTGACCTTAATTTTTTGGTGCTGTCGCTGATCTGGCTTACTAAAACTGAAACTAAGTCTTAAATCATGGTGTCCAGTTGGCGTAACATTTTTTTGTGAAGCAGCTAGTTGTGAAAAATTAATTTCATACCTAGCTTTTGGATCAAAGTACTCTTGCTTTCCACCAGGCGAACGCGGATTGCTGTTCATGATTACAATTAAATTTTCTTTGTCGCTAGCATCTCCTGTTTGATTATCTTCGCGAAATGCATAAATGTCTGTAATATTGCGATGGCGCGTTTTTATTGGCGTGATGCCATCATCATGATCTGATGCAAAACCTATGACTGGGTTTATAAGAGCAATCAAAGCTAGCGAAACTTTTACTTTTGTTAAAATTTTTCTAAATTTCATACGAGTTCTCCTAAATGTACACGAAGCCCACAGTTGCCTATTTACCGTGTGCTTACGAAAGTTAATGAGCCGCTGGTATTAGTGGCTTACTACTCGGTAGCAATTTAAGATCCACACGTTAAATCGCAGCAATCGTGATTTTGTGGCAGATACAGTTTTTAATTGAGGCGATTTTGGATGTAGACAAGTTTTTTATGTGGAAAAAATATTTCTAAGAAATGCCAACTACCGAGCCCTTCTTTGTTTTTATGACCGTAAAATGTCGCAGGTGTTAATTAAATATGTGAATCTGTAACGCCTATATTCATTGCAATGATTTAGTGTCTCATTTTGAAATGAAAAATTAACTTGGCATAGTTTGCAAGAAAATAAGCTATGCGACTAAAAAACATGATTAAATTTTATTTCTACCTCCTCATTTTGTTAAGTCAGACAACTTCAGCAGCGCCTAGCTGTGAATCCCTATTTGCGGTCAAGCCAAAAACTATTCTTGCTGACATCGAAACCAAACTTGCAGCCTATGACTATTCAATAATGCAAAATTTTCTTTACAAAAAAATGGATGGCAAAAATATAAAAGTGGGAAAGATTGAAATTATCGAACCACGATTTCTTTTTGAATGGCAAGACAAAGAGTTTCATGATGACTGGATTGCAAACAAAGGCATAATTAAAAGTGAAATGGATTTTATATTGAATTCCGACGGCCAAACCTACGGCCGCGGGTACTATGTGTCACTAAACCCAACAGATAGCCGAAGTTATGGAACACACTTAACAGTATTTGAAGTCCGTGAACCCATGGCTTTACTAAAAATGAGTAGCACCTCTGACTTCATACACTCCCCGGCAGTTGTGAATGAGCTTAGAACACTTGGTTTTGCCGGATTTCGTGGAACCACTACCTGGCTTTCGATTATTAATGAAAAATATTTAGGTGATGCTAAAAAAATTAGTCCAGCTACTCTATCCAAAATTATAGACCCAGCCAACCAAGTTCCAACATTTTTGCAGAGAGTACTTCTGGATATTCCAAGTATAAAAATGAAATTAAAACGTCGAACACTGGCCAAATTCAATTAAAACAACTTTTAAATTTAGGCCACATTGATAAACTCAACCAGCCAAAGCTCAAGCAGCTTTTGCTGACTGACCCATTTAGTTCCCTCGAAGACATCACAAATCATAAAAACCGTGCGGCCATTATGCACGCATTTTTAAATCGATTGTCTTATGCCGATTTTACTTACTGGTCGACCAAACTGAAAACATTAGCACAGTATGCAAATACCGATGTAACAAAACTCAATGCAAATTTTGAAAAAATTTTTGCAGATATTCCTGCTGCTGAATCTTTTTTAACTTTGTTCGATGCTTTTGATATCGCAACTATTTCCAGACCCGAACTGAAAGAAAGTTTAGCATTTAGGGATATGACTTCAAGCTCTGAACACTATCAAAAATTTTTAAGTCAAGGGCACCTTAAGAAAATTAAAACGGCTGATCAATTCAGTCAGCAACTGAAAAGTGCGTTTAACTTAGGTTTTGAACTCCGTGACTACGATGTTATTATGACACCCTATCAGAGCGGCAAAAACACGATCCGACTAAGTCCAACAAATGTGAATAGACTACAAAATAATATCCTTTTAGATGTCAGCTATGAACCAAGGTTAACATATTCAGCAGACACTTCCGTCGAGACCGAAGTGACTTACTTTGGACTCAATAAAATCCAGAGGGCCCATCGCCTTTTTGAACCAGCTGAAATGCGGAAAATAACTGCGACACTCGGAGATGGCAAATCAGTGAAGCAGCAATCAGTCGCACTAAAACTGGCTAACTCAATACTACTTAACAAATTTTTTGATCCAAATGAATTTCTGAAAATTTGTACAGAATTCGGCGGTACGAGCGCAGATCCATTTACCTTGTACAAGGCTTTCGTGTCGCTTCACCCGTACAAAGACGGCAACGGGCGTGCTGCAAGGCTTTATTACCGGTGGTTGGTATTGAATCATTTTCCTGATCGAAGCCCTGTGCTTAAGTTGTTACTGAACGACAGCGATTTATTAAAATCGCATTTAGATGCAAATCAGATCTTAACATGGAATTTAACTAGACTTTGGATTGTTTCAGCGCCCACAGAGATCGAAATGGTTCGCCGGGCACAAATAATTTTAAAAAAAGAGGAAAGTCATCGAAGCGAACTTGAGTATTATTCGTTAGACCAAGCAGAACTTGTTAAGTCGCTGGGTCCGTTGAAATAGTTGAAAGAGCGGAAACAAAAAACTAAAAACAATTAGTATCAAATTCCTATCTCCCACATCTAACACCTGAAGTTCCGTACGATGATCTAGAGAAATCTTCTAACATATTAGATTTTTTTAATGAAAAATTTCTTTGTCAGAAAGAATATCCATACCCAGAATGCCCACCATAATGCGTTAATGACCAACATAGATGTAAATTCGCTTAAGATAAACTCTTGGCTTTTACATGCCGCAATCCCTGGAGTTACCAATAACCATATGTAAACTTTTATATCCAATAGTATTTATTCTTTGCGTTCACATTCTTATTCGGCTCACGAGTCATCACCAAATACCGAGCCGAATCATTTCGGTTCTGGATCATGTAGAATCGCTCGTTTAAAAACATCCACAAGCGGATTGTAAAAGTTTGCTGGCCTTCTTTTAGGTAGGTCATTCCGACACTTTTTTCTTTTCGAATTTGCCCTTGGCTATCCATATCGCCCTGAAAAACCTGAAATCGAAAAAATTGAGCAGACTCGTTTTGACGGCTATGATTTGAAACATTTTCCCTGCCAGAAGCTAAATGCTAATCACGCTTATGGATTGCTAGCGATGGTGTCGCATAATATTTTACGCTGGGTAGCCGTCATGACAGAGCCTAGTAAACCCCATTTTTCAAAAAAGTTACGCCAGTATTTTATACAAATTCCAGGTCAAATTGTCCACCATGCCAGGCGCATATATTTAAAAATGATGCCAGAAAATTTACAGGAGGTGCTGTTCTTACGAGAGAGATTGGGGTTCAACTCAGAAACAATTCCCTTACAGTT
>JAYUTU010000189.1:0-2498 GCA_043754975.1 Bdellovibrionales bacterium
ACAATCATCGGCGGAACTGGGATGTTGGGTTTAATATTGGGACTGGCATTCCGGGGAATCGCTGAAAATTATTTAGCGGGTCTCTTGCTTGCAATGCGAAGTCCATTTACTAAGGGTGACCTTATCGAGATTGGTGAAAATCTTGGGTATGTGCAAAATTTAAGTATGCGGGGCACGACGATCATTAATTTGGACGGCAATCTGATTTTAATTCCGAACTCGACGGTCATCCAATCGGTCGTACAAAATCGAACGGCCAATCCGCTGACACGAGTGTCTTTTAATATCGGAATTTCCTATGCAGATTCGATCAGTAAAGCGCAGGAATTAATCCTTAGCGCGCTTCCTGACGTTCGCGGCGTGCTAACTGATCCCGAGCCAAACGTCTTGGTCGATACTTTTGGGCCTGCAAGCGTGAATTTGAAAATCCTGTTTTGGTTTAATATTAAGGAAATCAATCAACTGCGCGTGCGTTCGCGCGCTATGATTCATATTAAAGAAACACTTCTATCAAATGGAATTACAATTCCGGACGAAGCTCGCGAAGTTGTTTTTGCTGATACACTTAAAATTCAAATGCTGGAATCAAAAGAGGCCGTAAAAAGCAACCAAGATGAACGAAAAAATCAAGTCATCGAGCAGGCCTCTGTCAATTTGGAAGAAAAGAAAAAACAAAATGAAAAGCCTGAGCCGACTCAAGAGACAGATCTCATGCGCCTTGCTGAAAAAAATCCGCTTCTTTCAGGGCGCCCTAAGGATGATTTGCTGAAGCCTCACTGACTTTTGCATCATAGTAGCTCTTCTCAGTTGATGGTAAAAAAAAGGGACGGTGAGTGGTGTTGATTTCACTTTATTTTTTGTAAGAGACTATTTACACTGATCTAAGTTGTCTTGAAACGTCGTCGTAAGAAGAAAACATTGCAGAAACTGAGCTATGGTAATAGTTAACTGGCGTAATCATCTTTATAGCTCAACAGAGCCCGGCGAATCGTACTGGTTGATGCGAAGAATTTTTTCAGCTGGACTCGGTTTAATATATTTCAATTCATTTCTGATATTCTTTAATCAAAGTCTTGGCCTCTATGGTACCAGCGGAATTTTACCAATACAAAAATACTCGGAAGCTGTTTTACAACATTTCGGTTCACTCAGTGCCGCTTTGTGGCAAACACCTAGCCTGTTTCTGTTTGAGTATTCTGATTTATTTTTAAGAACAGTACCAATTGTTGGCATTATCATCAGTCTATTTCTAGTGTTTGGATATGCGAATTTTCCAATGCTTTTTATGCTTTGGCTCATGCAAATGTCTTTCGTTCAATCGGGACAAATTTTTTATAGCTTTGGTTGGGAGACTCAACTTTTAGAACTGACCTTTTTAAGTTTTTTCTTATTTCCACTTTGGAACCCCAGACTTGATAATCCGAATTCTCCACCAAAAAAAATTGCAATTTATTTTCAGCGTTGGATGATGTTTAGATTAATGTTAGGAGCCGGCCTTATCAAATTACGCGGTGATGCCTGTTGGACAGATTTAACTTGCCTTGATTACCATTACGAAACTCAACCGAATCCTTTACCCACCAGTTGGCTGTTACATAAAATGCCAGCTTGGGCGCATCAGCTCGAGGTAATTTTTAATCATTTTGTTGAAATCGTTGCGCCCTTCGGACTTTTTGGACCAAAAAAATTACGACGCGCAACCGGCGTTCTGATGATATTTTTTCAATGCGGACTTATTATAAGTGGAAATCTTGCCTGGCTGAATTGGCTTACTATTCTTATGGCAATACCTTGTTTTGATGACGAGTTTTTAATGCGCTGGTTACCTGTTAAAAAATTTAAAGCATTGCAGTTTATGCCCCCTAAAATGCCAACACTGATTACGCTGATTGTGTTTTCATTAAGTGTGTTGATTTTCAGTATTCAGCCGGCCATTAATTTATTTTCCACTCGGCAACTGATGAATACATCCTACAGCCAGTTTCATTTCATCAATTCTTACGGCGCATTTGGGCATATTGGAAAAACGCGGTATGAGGTTGTCATTAGCGGAACGACGGATCCGCAGGTGATGCCGACCACCCAGTGGAAAGAATACGGTTTTAAGTGCAAGCCCGGTTTTCCAGACAAACGCCCCTGTGTCGTGACGCCTTATCATTACAAATTAGATTGGCAAATTTGGTTTTCAGCCATGCAGCCACAGCTTGTAGATCAATGGCTGTCAAACTTTGCAATTCGTTTACTTGAAGGAAGTTCTGATACGTTAGATCTCATCGAAACCAACCCATTTGCAGAGCAACCGCCAAAATTTTTAAAAATGGATTTGTATAAGTATGAATACACAAATTTTGACGAGCCCGGTTGGTGGAAGCGTCAATTTGTTAAAACCTATCTTGAACCAATTTATTTGACTAATTAAGTTACGGTTCTTCTCTGCATGATGACCAAAGATACTTTTATTTACCGCCGGTTTGGAGATAGTAGGTAGATAAAAGTGA
>JAYUTU010000190.1:0-5419 GCA_043754975.1 Bdellovibrionales bacterium
ATTGCACTTTCTTTAAATGCAAAATTTCCATCTATCTTTGCCAAATCTTGCTCTTCAAAACGTATCTTCATCTCAAATTCATAATTTTTGGAGTTAGATGCAAGTCTTTCGAATCGCGCCAAGATGGAGATTGGAAGTCTTATTTCCTTAATATCTTCCTTGGGTAATTCTACCCTAACTCGATCGCCGTAAATTCCCATTGCGGAAAATTTATTGCCTACTTCAGTTCTTAAGTCGTCACAAAAAATAAAATCTTTAATTTTAATACTCATTTTTTACCTTATTCTACAGTGGACGTAATTGTTTGTCCTGTGCCAGTTAACTTGTTTCTATCGTTCCCCAAAATAAATTCAACATTGATAGAAGTTAAGGGTCCTTCTGTCGTCGAATACGTAAGTGGAATTTTATGATCTCGAAGCATGTTTCCCCAAACTAAATGAACTGTGCTTCGTATTTCTTTTCTATCAAATTTGTTATCCGCAATATGGACAATCCACGGCATAGATTTAACTATTCTTAACAGAGCAAGTCCCGAAGCTGACACTTTACCAGAGCCCCATTTCGAAGAAATAGTACGTTGTGGAATTTCAAAAGCTCTTTCAATATAAGCTAGCTTCATACCAGTTTCTGAAATCGAACTAATTAAATCTTTTGCAAGGTTAACTCTTGCGTTAGCCATTGCAAGCTCTCTAATACCATCTGCCTTTCCATTAAAATCTCCCTCTTCACCGCAAGTTTCGCAGGCGTGAATTGGAATTTGGTAACTAAATTCAGATCCTAAGGTTAGTTGCCTAACTTCAGTTATATTCAAATCTTTAATTTTTTCTGAGCCACACGCAGGACATTCTAAATTATTCATTTTCTTCTCCGTTCAAATTTTTGGGAAAAAAATCAGCCAAACTACTTAAAGCATTTTTAGGATTCAAATTGTCTTTATGAAAAGATTTAATATGGATCTTAGTGTTGTCATTTTTTTTCCTATGATATGCTAAATATCCGAACTTTGTTCCAGTGCGGAACGTATATGGCGTGATAAAAACACCAACCAGTTCTCTCGATTCAGCACAACCCTTGAAGACCGCAATCCTCCAAGTTTCCATCACCGATAAAAATTTTAATTTCACTCTCAGTCGGCAAATTAAAGTCCTTGTTACCGTCTTGCACCGCTCTGTTCGATAAGCTTACATTTGAGGGGTGGTTGTTACACATATCAATAAGCTCCGTTAAATCGATCTTTTTGGAATCATCCTGATTACTCATTATATCGGCCTTTTAATTAAAAAGATTAGTCTAATTTATACCTTTTGCATAAAAACACACCTAAGTCTACCAGATTTGGGCTAAAATGTATACTCAAAGTATCATTATTTCTCAATATGAATCAGTCGAGCCGCCGTTGTGGAGGGTTTGGCTGGCTTACTGGGGTCACCCCATTAATCGTACAGAAAAAATGTCGGAGTATTCATCCGCTGTAATTTGAATATTCTCTCGAGATTCAAGTAGTTTAGAAACAATAATAATACGTACCCACAAAATTACGCCCACACAACTTCAATCAAAAGTTCAGCGCGCGAGAATCATTTTATAAATTTCATAGTCAGATTCGCTGTAACAACAGAAGATGACTTCTTGGACGGATGAATTTCGTGTCGCACATCGAATCAAGACCCAATCCAACGGAAGCCCCAAACAAACAGATTAACTTTAGTTGCTTTAGAAAAAACAAAGGCTACCTTGCGGTAGCCTGCGCCCGGCCGCCGAAGCAACTGGGGTGTAAGAATGCTAAATAGTTAAATTAGTTTGGCATTACTACTGAATCAACAACGTGGATCACGCCATTTTTTTGGTAGACGTTTGGAACTGTTACTTTAGACATTCCGCCCTTTTCGTCTTTTAACATTAAATCTGTACCCTGCATTGATGCTGTTAAAGTACCGCCAGCCACTGTTTTGAAAGTTGCAGTGCCTTTGCCTTTTTTGATCATCGCTGCAATTTCTTTTGATCCTAATTTTCCAGATACAACATGATAAGTTAATACTTTAGTTAATGTTGCTTTTGCTTCTGGCTTTAATAAACCATCTACTGCGCCTGCAGGTAATTTTCCGAAAGCATCATTTGTTGGAGCAAATACTGTGAACGGGCCAGCACTTTTTAAAGTATCTACTAGGCCAGCTGCTTTAACTGCCGCTACTAGAGTTGTGTGATCTTTTGAGTTAACTGCGTTGTCGATGATGTCTTTTGATGGATACATTGCTGCTCCGCCAACTTCGACTGTTTTTTCTGTCATTGCTATTGCTGAGAATCCGATAACTAAAACTAATGTTGCTAAAATGTTTTTCATTCTTTTTTCCTTGTTCAGTGGTTAATTCGCGTCAGACAATCTGCCGCCAAACAAAGGTTACAGGAACTAGTATATTAGTCAGTCGTTTTTGTTAATTTACAGACTTAGGAAAGGTACGCAGAGGGTACCCGTGCAAAATGACGCAATCTTCACATGACAAATGGAGTCCAGTCGAGCATTTATCAGAGCAAAAAATACGCTAAGCAAAATCAGTTTTCGTTTTCAAAGTTTTCGAATTCTTCGGCTGCTTGCTGCGAACTTGTCTGCATGGAATTAACAGATCCAGAAGATTCTGCGCTTGCGTCGTAGTTTGCATGAAAATCACCATCGGGCGTAACGATCTCTAATTCAGGCACGATTATTTTTGTGGGTACAAACACGGAACGCTTTTTTCGGTCATGTTTTCTATCGTGCTTTGTTAATTTTTTCTTTTTAGCTAAATTGTTTTTCTTTCGGACCTGTAACGATTTAGCTGAAGCCACAGTACGGTAATTCTTTTTTCCTTTTGCATAATTGGCATGCGCGCTATTTAAAGGTGCCAGCACGAATGAAAGAAAAATAATAAATAAAAATGTTATTTTGGATAACGTCTGTAATTTCAAGTTAACCTCCGCACAGTAGTTTCTAATTCAAGAAGTGAACCATGCCACGAGTGCCTAATGCTGATTTGGTTTTCACAAAGTGATTACGAATTCCTAATTTTTCTAGTTTCAAATGTGCTCTTTTGCGGAAAAACTTTTACAGTTACAGGGACTTGCGGTGAATTTAGATACAACTTGATCACTTGGATAATTCAGCGACAGCACCAAGGCCCATCCTGAGACAAAATCCTATTAGCGTTTCTGGCACAGCGACCGAACATGGGCCTGAACATTTTCACAAATCGCTAGCACAGAGGCAGTGGCTGTCTGACAAATGGTGTAATTGCGAGGACACAGCGAATAGGCTGGAAACAGCATGCTGGCGTCGTTTTCGTTAAGAACAGCGTTGCCAATGATTTCGACTTCATTTGTGTTCATCCTGCCCGCTTTGAATTCGCTTATAGCAATATCGAACGCTGTAAAAAAATAAATTGCAGCTGCAGGAATATCTTTTTCCACAACGTGCCTGAGATAAATCGCATGAATTCGATTCGGGAATTGCTGATGCAGTTTGCTAGCTAGTGCAAGGCTTGCATCAGAATTGTCGAAGATAACAATGAATTTTCGATGTGGCAGAGCTGAGATAACCGCGTTCATCGTGCTGATTTTAAAATCCTCGATAAACCACTGCGTGAGCCAATTGCGCAAGTACCTGCGATGAGTAGGAAACCGAGAGCTGGACAAAAAGCCTTCGATTCTGCCATCGAACCAGGAGGATATGCCACTGATGAGAGTAAATTTAGGCTGGGCCTCTTGTTTAGAAATAATGGTGTAGAGCTCAGGCATGCCAGAAAAAGTTTTATCTGGCTCAAGAATTTTAAGGGCCGCTTTTACCAGCCCAGTATTTTCTGCTTGTCTTAATACGTCGTCAAAACCACTGATGATGTAGGGCTTTTCTATGGCCCAAAGAGTTACGGCAAAGAAATTAATTAGGACTATAAGGCTGACTGCTGGAATGATTTGAGTGATTTGATGAATTCGAAAGATTTGATACTGAAGCATTCGATTATCTTACGGAAATAAAATTCGGCTAGCTAGAAAATTTTCAGGCTAACCGAATCTTTGAAAAATTCCGAAAAATTCCCTTGTGTAATATTATGTGCAATATTATGTGTGATATTATGTGTGATATTAGCGTGGCGCTGCAGCTTGAGTGGCGATTTCATAAAAGCGCAGCTGCAGAAGTTTTAAACCTGTGTTGTCATAAGACCATAAGTAGTTTTCTAATCTTGTATCGAAGAGCGAGTAGCGTTCTTCGCGACCATCTAAATCAAGGTCCGCATAAATAAATAATAATTCTGATGTCACGTTGGTAAATCTTGATTTACCGCCCTCGCGAACTGCGACGTAGCTCATGTTGCTGCAGACTTCTTCGAGAGTCAGAGGATCCGTTGCACAGGTTACGATTCGGGCGCTGCCGCCTGGTTTTCCAAGTGCGCGCGCAAACACCGAGTACGAAGTAATTCCATCACCGTCCGCATCGGGATTTGGTAGCTGAAAGCTGGCTGAACCGTCTGTTCCGTTTGCATCAAGAACTTGGAAATCGCCTTGGCTTAAGTTAATGCTTGTTCTGCCACCAATAGGAACAAAAATTCGATGGCCCATGTTCCCCGTCATCGAAGCTGTTTTGCCTTTTTGCACTCCGATAATATTCAGGTTGTAGACCGCGCCACCTGCTGGTGCGCCATTGCCTGCATAAGATAAAGAGCAGATCGAAGAAAAAGCTATTGTAAGACTTAAAATATTTTTTAACATAATTGTGTACCCCCACACAGCTGTAAAGCAAAACAAAAGCCAGTTGTGATTGTGTGATTAAATCGATGTCGCGCGATTCAGCTGACCGCGGTGAGTGCATCAAATTGAAAATTTGATGTTTAACCTGCCGTAATCTTGCAGATTTAAGAACTCTGGTTAGATTTTTTTCACCAGGCCAATCTGTAGTCAGTGGAACGACGACTGCAAAAATTGTCAGTTGCTCTTGTTTCTTGGCGCTGTATTTAACTTATTGCTGCTTTAGCAGCGTGATTGTGCGGTCATGAAGCGGTATGGCCCTTGCTGTACTTTGACTAGTCAGTGGAAGCTGCAGGGAGTTTCATTTTGAGACACATAGTTTTAGTTTGTTTATTTTTGAATTTCCTAACGGCTGCGCAGGCCGCGACTGAAAATGTATTTTTAAATTTACCCCAGCTGAAATGCAGACCTGAAACTATGAAAATTGCGCCCCGTGGAAATACTCAGGAAAATATTCCGGAGCTGCCGCAATTTACGGTGCTGAGATTAAAAACTTTTGAAGGAATTTTTGATTTACCGAATGCTCAGGACACCAAAACAACACAGCAAATTATACAGCTTGGTAAAAAAAGAATTCCGCAGGTGTTAGCTGTTTTACGCCGCGAGGGCCTGCTGAAAGAGATTAGCAAAGTGGCGAAGCTTTACA
>JAYUTU010000191.1:0-5412 GCA_043754975.1 Bdellovibrionales bacterium
GCAGAAGATGTAAATCAGATTCTTTCCGATAAAATCCGTGCGGAGTGTGAAAAAGCGATCACGAATGCAAAAGCAGATGGTCGGAAAACTGTAATGGCCAGGGATTTTAAGTCGTCATCGTAAGCATTTCCTCAACGCACTGCTCAGAAAATTCTGCCTATATTATAAGAAATAACATAACAAATTCTTATAGCATTGAGAAATCTTAATTATTCTTTAACTTCATTTCGCACTACATTTTATTTGAGTTCCATTTTGGAACCTTACTTAAATTACAGACAATTTCACTTTTTACAAATTCGGTAACTACTTGAAAAGTCTTTCAAAAAATAATTTTGAATTAAGTGCCAAAGTGGGTTTCAATTTTTTCTGTTCACTAAGAACCCAGTTCAATATGAGCTGAAATGCGCAGAATAAACCTAAGGAAAGAGGGATTATGAATACAGCATGGACAGTAGCAGCAGTGATACTATTTGCAGGATTTGCAAATGCGCAAAATATGCAGAATGCACTAAATAATAGAGAATCCCGATCAGCTCGGTATTTAGTTACATTTAAAAGTAAGCAGGGCTTCAGTCGCATGAATTCGCATTGGTCTCAAGCTGAGGGCTTAGTTCCAGTTCAGAAATCTCTTCGTCAGCTGAATGCAGTTGTTTTGAAATCTCCGACCGCAGAAAGTTTAGCCTCATTAGGAAATCATCCTGAAGTGGCTGCTATCGAAGCGGAATATTTTCTACCAAGTCCGAAACCAGTTCATGGTTTTAAACCAAAAGTTCAAACTACCATGCGTTTGCGACCGCAATTTGCAATCTTAGATTCTGCAGACACTGCAGCTGGCACAGCAGACGCTGCAACACCCATTTTCAACGAAGGCTTAAAAACTCCCTGGGGAATTATGGCTGTGAATGCTGGTGCTGCGTGGGCGGGCTCGCAAGCTGGGGCTCAGGCACGTGTTTTAGTTCTTGATACGGGAATCGACCCTGAGCACCAAGATTTAAAATCTAATTTTGAACAGGGAAAAAACTTTTTTGAAAATGAAGAAGGCGATGTCGATGCGGCTGACTACGTAGATAAAGTAGGCCATGGAACGCACGTTGCCGGAACTATCGCAGCAGCTTACAACGAAAAAACTGGCTTTACTGGCGTGGCTCCAAAAGCCAAATTACTTATGGGCCGCGTTTGTGGCGAAGTGGGTTGCAGCAGCATTGCGATCTCTGAAGGAATAAACTGGGGAATCGAGCAAAAGGTAGATGTTATCAACATGTCCCTTGGTGGTGCCTTCAGTTCGCCGAACCAAGAAATGGCTGTGCGAAATGCCGAAGAGGCGGGTGTAATGATCGTGGCGGCTTCTGGTAACGGTGGCATCGGAACGGTTAGTTTCCCTGCAGCGTACCCTTCTGTTTACGCAGTTGGCGCGATTGATTTAAGTTTAAAAAAGACAGCATTTTCTCAGTGGGGAAAAGAGCTAGATATCGTGGCTCCGGGTTCAGCAGTGGTTTCTTCGGTACCCCGCGGATCGGGTCGTGACAGTGTCGTTAAAATTTCCTTTGGCAGCGAGCAGCGTGAAGTTAAATCAGCTGCATTTTCTGGAACTAAATTAGTACCAGTTGCAGTTGTGAAAAATTTGGAGTCTGCAGGCCTAGGTAAACCAGAAGAATTCGCAGCCAAAGATTTTAAAGGAAAATTTGCTTTAATCAGCCGCGGTGAAATTCGTTTTTCTGAAAAAGTTGCTAATGCTATGGCAAGCGGCGCTGCGGGTGCGGTTATTTTCAATAACGTACCGGGCTTGATGCAGGGTGCGCTGACAGAAGATGGTTCCGAGCTTGATTTTCCAGTTGTTATGATTCAACAGACTGACGGTGCTGCCTTGTTAGAGGCTCTTGCTAAAGGCGCAGTAGCGACTGCAGCAATTACAACGATGCCTTCTGATTACGCAATGTTTGATGGAACTTCGATGGCGTCTCCGCATGTTGCAGGCGTAGCTGCATTAGTCAGATCAGCAAATAAAAAATTAACACCGGCCCAAGTGCGCGCGGTCCTTAGTGGAACAGCAATGGTCCTTGGACCGAATTTAGAAAATGAGTATGGAGCTGGAAATATTCAAGCTGATAAAGCGGTTGCTGCTGCAAACGCGCAGTAACTGATAGATAATAGCACTAAAGTATTTTAGTGCGGCAGTTATTAATTTTTTTATAGTTTTGCAAAAATACTTTTTAAATGATCACGCCAGACAACAAAATAGTTAAAGTCTGGCGTTTCTTTTTTGATCACAACACTTTCACTGAGCATGTCATGTAAGGTTTGGCGTTTTGCAGTAAAGGGTTGCATCAAGTAACCAATTAACAAAATAGCTGATGAAATGTATGCGCATAAAAAACGAATCACAGCTTGTTTAAAGCTAAGTGTCAGGCCTGCTTCCGATACAACAGCAATTCCTAAAATTGCTTTACCAGGAGTTGCTTGCATGACTGAGCTTTCAAAAACGGGCTTGTAGAGAACTCCTAGAATAATTCCAATTCCAAAGCCTGCAAAAACTTGTTTTACCGCTCCGGCTAAAACTACAGTGGGCACCAGCAATATCATTGAATCTATGAGCTGCGCACCAAATCGTCTGAAAAAACTAGCGAAAACCATAGAATCTCCTTGTTAGAAAGTTGTGGATACACTGAGTGAGTAATCTTGTGAATCTAATTTATTAAAATAAGTGTCAACTTTATCGCCGCTGGTATACGTAGTGCCTTCAACAGTTTTATATTGGTTTAAATTGTATTGAAGCCCCAATAGGACCATTGGAAAAAGTTTTATCTGCAAGCCTGCCTGATAGGCTTGTCCGGTTAATTTTATATCACTGACAGTTAAGCCGCGGGCTAACTTCAGTTCATTTAAAATCCCATAGCCCAGATAAATCTTTAGGGCACCTAGCGCACTAACACCCAGTTGCACAGCTGCAGTGCTTTGATTAAAATCGTTTTTTTCTTTGGCCGGCAAGACTTCTGCTTTACCGCTGGAATAATCATAAGCCAAATTCACATCGATACCCATCAGGCTGCGGAAACCAACGCGTAAACCATAAACAGGTGACGCCATTTTAATTTCCCTTGTGAGCCCCGCGATTTCAGTCAACTTTAAATTGTGAGAACGGTAACCGATACTGGGTTCAATGAAAATTCCAGCATGGCTGGCGGAGGTAAACGCCAGAAAAGTAAAGACCAGCACGGAAAGTGTATTAAAAAAAGACATGAAACCTCCGGTCTTTATTATATGTTTATAGTACTCTGTAACCCTGAGTGTTATTTAATAAAAATCGACTTAAAGCAAGACCTACGTCTGTGGCTTTAAAAAAAATCTCATCCAGAACTGCTATTTTGCCGAAGCATGAGAATGCAGGTGTTTCTCTTTTTCTGGCTCTGTGTCTCCGTCGTTTTAATTGATCCGGCCGCTGCCAAGGTTCAGCGGAAACCGCAGACAATCTGGTATCCACCCATATGGACGCAGGCTCCGAATGCTACTTTTAATGAGCGCACTTTTGCTGTTCCTGAAAGTCTTAAGTCCGAAGTTGATTTTTGGATACTGATCTATACTCAGTACTCCACGCAGCAGGGTGTTTTTCATTACGTGGGTGACACAAGCCAAATATTGGGTGAAGTCGATTTAAGCCAAGTCTACGCCAACCAAAAATGGTCCTCAGTGCGAAAACAGCTGGAGGCCGAATTGGTTATTCGTCGCCAAAAAAGACTTTTAGCTCGTAAATTAAAATTGAGAGACGAAACTAAGATCCGCTTACAGATGGGACTTAAAGACCGCATGCGAGAGGCGATAAAAATTTCCGGCCGTTATCTACCGATGATGGAAAAAATTTTCGCTGAAAGAAAACTGCCGTTAGAATTAACACGGGTGGTTTTTGTCGAAAGTTCTTTTAATATTCTTGCGGGCTCAAAAGTTGGGGCCAGCGGCCTATGGCAAATTATGCCCCGAGTGGCCAATCAATTTAATTACATCAGTGATGCACAAGATTTACGAAATCACCCGATGTATGCAACTCTGGTAGCGGCTAAAATATTTAAGCAAAACTATCAAATTTTAAAATCCTGGCCGCTTGCTGTGACTGCTTACAATCACGGGGTGGGTAACCTGGGTAAACTCATTAAAAAATACAAATCGAATGACATTGGTTTTTTAATTGATAACGTGAGCTCAAAAAAAACGTTTGGTTTCGCGTCGCGCAGTTTTTACGCGACCTATTTGGCTGCTTTACATGTTGAGCGCAATACAAACCTGTATTTTCCAGAACCAATTTATAAGGACGATCCCTTAGAAATAACCTATCTGAAATTATCGAAAAAAATAATGTACGATGATTTGTTAGCAGTTTTTAACGGTGATTCTACAAAACTTAAATTTTTTAATCCGCACTTACGCAGTAAATATCTAAAATTGGGAAAAACAATTCCGGCACAGGTTGTGGTCAATGTGCCGAAATCGACGTTGAAATTAAATCCAAAGCGGTTAGCTGCAACGAAAGAAATTACTTTTTAGCGAGTAGCCTGACCCGACAAGAAAAAACGAATATCGTTTAAGTCAGCAAAGCGAAGCTCTAATTGACCTGAGTGATAGCCTTCGTGAAATGGCATGTACCGGATTTCAACCCAGCAGCGGCTGCGAGCAGGAATTCCATTTTGACAGGTGTGTCTTTCGTTGAAATCGATGCCGTACATAATAGATCCTTCAAATCGTAAAAGCTGTTCGCCATTATTAACAATATCGTAGCGGACGTAGCGAGGCTGATTAACATAGGTCTGCCCGAAAAAATAACTGACGCTTTGGCTTAACGGAGCAACTGCTGCGGCTTGTGGCGCTAGTACTGACTGCTCTAACTGTGTCGCCTGCGTTGTGGTTTCGTGGATCGAAACTGATATAGTTGTTGCAGATGCGGTGTGGGACAGGAATAAAAAAGCACATAGGCTTAGTAAATTCGTAGGGAACTTCATGCGATGACCTCCAGGTTGGTTTGTATCATCATTCATGATCGCCTAAATTTCGGCAAGACAATGTTAGTGACTAAGGCTTCGTGTATAACGCGGTGTCGATACAGTCAGTAATAACCGCAAACAAGCGTCGTTCTGCGTGATACAGGGATTCGCCAGTAGACGCAGTTAGGGTGTCTAAAATTAAATTGGGATCTTGAATGTCGCATTTAAAACCAATCGACTGGGACGTGCTTTCATCTGTGGTATCAACTGTTGTTGCAGCAGCTAGAATATAAAAATTGTTGGCTTGATTGTATTTTATCGATCGAAACTCGATATCGTAAGACCCTTCGCACCACGCGTCGCCACAAAAATTATTTAATAAAGTCAGCACCTGTATTTCTTCAGCAGACGTGACAGCATCGGTGTTCACATCAACAGCGGC
>JAYUTU010000192.1:0-5404 GCA_043754975.1 Bdellovibrionales bacterium
GCTCCGCCAGTTTGCACTCCCACGCGATTAATAATTCGACAGGCTTCATCCCGCATGTCTTGATACTGCTGATCTGTTAAGGTTTGTTGAGGCGCTACAGTGATACTGTCACCCGTATGGACTCCGCAAGGGTCAAAATTTTCAATCGAGCAGACGACAACAAATGTACCTGCTGCATCACGCATGACTTCAAGTTCAAATTCTTTCCAGCCTAAAATGCTTTCTTCAACTAGGACCTCAGTGGTGGGGCTTTCGTGAAGCGCCTGCACCAACATTTTTTTGTACTCTTCTGGTGAGTACGCGATTCCGCCACCGCCACCGCCTAAAGTATAATTTGGTCGTAGAATAAGAGGATAGCCCAAGCGTTTTGCAGCTTCTAGGCCGGCTTCGAAATTTTTGATCATTTCACTTTTTGGATACTTGGCACCGAGTTCATCCAATATCGAACGAAATTTTTCACGATCCTCAGCTGCTTCAATGACCGAGGGTGTAGCCCCCAACATCTGCACATTGTGTTTTTTTAAAATTCCTAATCGATCTAATTCTAAAGCCAAATTGAGCGCTGTTTGACCACCTAAGGTTGGAATCACCGCTTGAGGTTTTTCAATTTCAATAATTTTTTCAAGATACTGTGCCTTTAATGGCTCGATGTAAGTTCGAGTCGCAATCTCTGGATCAGTCATAATTGTTGCTGGATTCGAGTTAACTAAAATGACCTCAAAACCTTCTTTCATCAATGCCTTGCAAGCTTGCGTTCCAGAGTAGTCAAATTCGCACGCTTGGCCGATTTGAATTGGCCCGCTACCGATGATAAGAATTCGCTGCAAGTTTTTATTCCGTGGCATATTACAGTCCTAATCTATTATCGTTGGTGTATATTAGTTCGGGCTTTACGTGCTTGTACTGTTCAAATTTATATCTCATTTTATTGAGCCGCAAAATAAAAGTTCCTGGATTTAAATCTGAATTCTTTCGATGTACTTTTACTTCGCTGGCAATAAACTTTTGTGCCGATTCTGGATGAAAACAAAAGCTTTTTAAAAAATAAAATTTACCATCTAATTTAACAAGCCTGGCCTCAAAATACTCTTTTTCATCAAAACCAAATATCAAACCATTTTGCTCAACAAAAATTTTATCATTTTTAAACAAATCTTTTAAATGGACTTCTTCTTTTTTTAATTTCAAAAATTCAAAAACAGAATGGCGATGTTCAAGTAAAATCTGGATCACCAGTTCATCCTGCGGGCTCAGTCTAAGCTCGCGGTGGAACTTACAGACTTCGAGCGGGGTCTTCATGTAACTTTTTAATGGCCGAGTTAAAAAATACCACTCATAAAACTGATGCATCCGTAAATTGTAATGGGGATTGTTTTCATCCAATGTTCCAGCATTATCGAAAAATTCTTTCTTTGCTTGATTTAATTCATCATGAAATGGTGTGGACGTGTAATGGCCAATAAGTTTTTGCATACTTATTTGAAACTGTTCCCAAGTTACGGATTCTAGCATACTGGCCCCGCTGCTTTATGGTTTGTTGGACCTACTCGATGTGCATGCATAGTTGAAATAAAAAAATCAAAGAGCTGGCTGGCCTCATGTGGTCCTGGGTGGCTTTCAGGATGATATTGAATTCCAAGAAAATTAAGTTCTTTGGAATAAAAGCCTGCCACAGTTCCATCATTCAAATTTCGATGGGTCACTTGAACACCAGGTGGCAAAGTTTCGGGTAAAACTGCATAACCATGATTCTGGCTCGAGATATAAATTTTATTTAGCAAATCGTCTTTGATCGGATGATTTGCGCCCCGATGGCCAAATTTCAGTCGGTAGGTTTTAGCTCCTATCGCAAGCGCTAAAACCTGATGCCCCATGCAAATTCCAAATATCGGAATTTTGCCAATAAAATTTCGAATTGTCTCAGTGGCAATTTGCACTGCTGCCGGATCACCTGGCCCATTGGTTAGCATCAGTGAATCTGGTTTCCAGCTGTGGATAGCACTGGCTTCACTGCGACTTGGAAAAATTTTGATAGCCGAACACCGCGAAAGTAGTTCACGTAAAATATTTTCTTTAGCGCCAAAATCTAGGACTGCAACCCGCGGACCTTTGGCATTTTTTCCGACGCGCTCTTCGGGGTTTTTGCGAGAGCTTAAATGCACCCAATCTGCGTCTATTTTTTTTTGTTTTTCAATCAGCACAAATGCTTTTTTTTGCGCGGATTCTTTTGATTCAGCTTGGACAATAGCGCCCCAGGGAGTTCCTTGACTGCGAAGTTTCAAAACTAATTTACGAGTATCAATATCAGTCAAAACAGGCACACCATTTTCGATTAAACACCGACCCCAAGAATTTTCACGAGCTGAATTCTGCATTTGGACACAAACAAAACCTTGGATCCAAAGCTGTGACGATTCCCAGGACTCTCGGTGGACCTTGTAATTTCCCATCATCGGAGCAGTCATAACCACAATTTGTGAAAAGTAAGATGGGTCAGTTGCAATTTCTTCGTACCCCGAATGCGAGGTGTTGAAAACAACTTCACCAGCTTTTTCCGGAAAATCTGTCTGTTCCGGAAGCGCTAGGCCGTGAAAGCAGTCCCCGTCTTGTAAAACTAAATATGCCGTGTTCATCCTAATCCTTTAGTAAATTTCGAATTAATGCTTCCCGTAAAAAAACACCGTTCTGAACCTGATCTAAAATTAGTGATCGGGGGTCTGCTAAAACATGTTGTTCCATCTCGATACCATAATTGATTGGGCCAGGGTGCAAGATCCAACCTTCTTTTTTGAACTTTGAAAGGTTCTCCGAATTTAACCCGTAACTTAAGCGGTAGTTATTTACATCAAAAAGAATTTTGTGATGACGCTCTTTTTGAACTCGTAATGTGATCACGGCGTCGGCCCAGTCTAAACCCTGCGCCAAGTTATTAAAATAGGTAAATGCTTCAGTAGCAGAATTTTTAAAGGTTTCAGGAAGAAAATCTGTAGGTGCACAAACACCGATGTCGTAATTAAGGATTTGCGCGAGTTCAAAGTGCGATTTTATCACACGCGAATGTTTCACATCTCCAATAAATAAAATTCTTTTTTTCTCTAGGGTATTCCATTTTTCAATAAGGGTTACACAGTCCAACAGTGCTTGTGTCGGATGACCCAGGATTCCCCAGCCCGCATTCAATATCGGAATATTGATTTGCTTTGCCACGTGATTGAGATCTAACTCGGCACCACAGCGAATAACAAAAAAATCAGGGCGCATGGCTGCAATATTTGTAACTGTATCTAGCAGCGTTTCGCCTTTTTCAGCGCTGCTGCCAGCGGCGCCAGTGAGCACCATCGGATGAACACCAGAGCGGGCACAGGCCGCTTCAAAACTAAATCTTGTGCGTGTGCTTGGTTCAAAAAATAATAAGGCAGCTACAAATTTGTTAGTGAAATTTTCTGATGACTCTAACTTATTGTTTTTTAATTTTAGTGAAAGAGATCTGCTGCATAGATTTTCGAATTGTTGTTTAGAGTATTGAGATAAATTGATCAAAGAGCTTTTGCTCGTGGGCATTGGGATTAGGCTAACAACCCTACCTTGGCTTTGTCAAAATTCGATTCCAACGAATTCGATTTGGCCCAGAAATGAAATCTTGCGTTGAACCATAAGAAAGCCAAATCGCCGTTACTTTGCTGGTGATTTGATCAATCCTGACTGTGCCTAAATCTCGCGAGTCGTCACTTGTATCGCGGTTGTCACCCAAAACAAAAACTTCGTTGCTAGGAACGGAAAATAAACTGAAATTAGCCAATGGACTGTTGCCACCAAGTGTGCTCAATATAACCTCACGCTTTGAGTCTTGGCACTGTTCCTCGAAAACTTGAAAGTTTTCATTAGAAAGCTGCCGTTCTAATTTTGTATAACTGCATGGAATCTCGTTTATAATTAGACGCCTATTTTTAATTTGGATTTTGTCTCCACCTGTTGCAACAACACGCTTGACATAGTGAGCATTCGATTTTTCTGGTGCCTTCGACTGATCAAACTGAAAAACAATAAGATCGCCAGCCTTGGGCAGAGACTTAAAATACGCCTCAGCGCTCCATGGCAAACGCAGTCCAAAAGACAGTTGTGATGAAAGAATGAAATCGCCGGGCCAAAATGTTGGCGCCATTGATACTGTCGGAATTTTATAAATTGAAACCAGAAATGTTCGACAGAAAAAAGCTAAACTGAGTGCTATAAGTATCCAATAAATATTAGAATGTACTTTCATGCTGCCTTTATACTTGTCTTCATTACAATATCGTCTTAAAAAATCGATCCGAACGCAAGCGCAAAGGGTCACAAATGAACGGTGCCGATACGAGTGTCTCTGCACAACTAAGCCATACAAGCGATGCTTTTCCTACAAGTAAGTCTTCGGGAACGAAGCCCCAAGACCGAGAGTCTCGCGACTGATCCCGGTTATCTCCCATAACAAAATAGGAGTTTTTTGGTACTTGAAACTTACTGTCATCACCATCGGCGCGTGAGCTCGTTGCAAATAGTCGGACAGTATGCGGCTTCACACCGTCTGCCGATTCAGTAAAATAATTGTACAGATCTTCATCGTCGTACGTGGATTCCATAATCGGTGCTAGCACCCACGGCTTTCCATTTACTGTGATATGTCCGTTTTCAACACCAACGCTGTCCCCTGGTAACCCAATTAATCGTTTGATATAAAAAACATCGCGATTTTCTGGAAATCTAAAAACGACAACGTCTCCGCGCTGAGGCTTTTTATATTGCAAAAGCCAGCCGTCACCAATGGGCCATTTTAGACCATAAGTAAACTTTTTAACCAGGATATGATCGTGAATAAGTAAGTTCGGAATCATGCTCTCGGACGGAATTACAAAGGGTTCGAAAAGAAACCAGCGAAAAATAAAAATAAGTAGCAATGGAACAATAAAAGTAAGCAGTGCCTGCGGCCAAGTCCCCTGTTTTCCTTTTTTTTCGATAATAAAGCTCATGTAATTTTTAGTGTTGAACAGAATTAAATAAACGCGTCCAACGAATCGTCAGCGGATTGCACAGCACTGAAATAATTGGCAGCATTTCATCGCATGTGAGCCATATGAAACTTGCTTTTCCTAACAAATTTTTCTGCGGCACGAAGCCCCAGAAACGTGAGTCATGAGAATTGTAGCGATTATCGCCCATTGCAAAGACAGAATCCACAGGAACGATCCACTCTCCATCGCCTGGAAATCCTAAGACATCTCCTTTGCGCATTAAAATACTATGCTCGACAACTTTGTTTTTACTATCAAGGTTTTCAGTAAAATGAACATAGTTCGATTTGGTGTCTTGCAGCCCACCTTCACTCTTGAAATCTTCCTCTCGGAGAAAATCAAAATCACGAGAGCTT
>JAYUTU010000193.1:0-12273 GCA_043754975.1 Bdellovibrionales bacterium
GTTTTCCACAATGAGCGTGCTTCTGTCTATGACCCGGCGACGTAAGCGGCTAGCGCGAAAGAAAGGCCCCGGGGCCTTGATCATTATTGGGGGTGCTGAGGACAAAGAAAAAAACCGCATTATCTTACGAGAGATCGCGACGCGCACACAAAGTGGAAGTTTAGTTATTATGACGGCAGCGAGTTCCGTTCCATTTGAAATTTGGAAGGATTATAAAAAAATTTTTCATAATCTGGGCGTCAAAAAAGTTGTGCATCTGTCTATTTCTCAACCCGACGAAGCGCACCTGAGAGAAAATATTTTACTACTCAAAGACGCAGCGACAATTTTCTTCACTGGTGGCGACCAACTGCGAATCACTTCGAAATTGGGTGGAACGCCTGTGCTAGATTGCATTTACGAAATTTATGAAGCGGGTGGTACGATTGCTGGAACATCGGCAGGGGCATCAATGATGGGCGAAACAATGCTTATTGGCAGCGCTGAGGAAGAGTCTCACAAAGTCGGAAATTGGATGATGGCGCCTGGGCTGGGCTTAGTTGAAAATATGGTTATCGACCAGCATTTTGCGCAGCGGGGGCGAATCGGACGTTTATTGGGAGCAGTGGCGCTGAATCCTGGAGTCCTAGGGATTGGAATCGATGAGGACACAGCAATTATCATCGAGGATGTGCATTTCAGGGTCATCGGTAGCAACGCGGTTTATGTTCTTGATGGTCACAAAGTGTCCAGTACAAATATTGCCGAAGCCACCGCGGATAAAACGATGTCGGTTCATAATGTTCTTCTGCATATTTTAGCTAAAGACGAAGTCTTTAATCTAAAAAAGCGCACGATCAGTTCCAAATCTGTTTAATAAATTTTGGCTGACTCGTAAGGTAAAAGCACACTTTCAAGATCCTCGGGTGGAGGAAAACAGAAAATGATATAAAGTGATTTTAAAACTTGCAAACTCATTTGTTTGTTACGAAATCCTAAAAGAGTATCTAGGCATTCTTTAATTTCTTTTTTTGACTTAAAATTTTCGCTGAATTCAAAAAATTCCACAACGCCATGAACTAATCTCGAGTAGGCGTGCTGTTGTTCTTTAGGAAGTTGATTTGGAAACCCAAGGCCAGACTCATTTTCATGGTGCTGCTGAGCCACTTGCAAAATCTCGTCGGGCATATCTTTTATGGTCGAAAGAATTTGAAAACTTAAAGTAGGGTGAGATTCATATCTGACAACTTCCTCGTCCGTGAATTGAATTCGATTTTTAAAAAATAAATCAGGCATGGTGCACAGGCCCACATCACACAACAAGGCACCGACAGAAACGCGGCTTAAGATTTTTGGATTCGTCCAGCGCCAATGAAGTGCCACAGCAGTCGATAAAAATGACAGCTGGGCGCCACGAACTGCAAGGTCTAAGTTTTCGTTAGCCATTCCCTCAAGAACATCAAAAACCTCATCATTTTCAAATGCGATATGGCTATAATTTTCAAAACTGATAAGTGCTTTTTTAAAAATGTCTGCGTCCAAATGGGAACTGTAGGCGCTGGTCGAAATTGTTTTTGTTAAATGTGTGAAGAGCTTTATTTTTTTAGCCTGATCCATCGGCTTTTTAGGGACGTGTACTGAAATTGCCAATTGCATATCGATGTACTTCGAATAGTCAACTGCAGTCAGAAAAATATACTTCAAGCCCTTTTTTAAATAATTTTGCAGACGGGTATCTGAAAGTTCCTGGCCTTTTTTAGCTAGGCACATGTAGTGCCCGTCAATGAAGAGAAAAATATCAAAACGATTTGTCGAGGTTTGAATGTATTCTTGCAAAACAACACGAAAAAATTTCTCACCGGAAATAGCTGGATCTACTTGCTTCAGCACAAGATCAACGACAATTTTGAAATCTGCTAGGTCAAAGGGTTTTAAAACAAATTCATCAACTCCTAAATCGTAGGCGTTGTGCATACTCATTGACTGGCTGTTGCCGGTCATAAAAATAAATGCTGTGTTATTCTGTTTTAAATTTTCTTTCAGAGCCAAATAAAAATCAACTCCGTCAACATCAGGCATCAGGACATCTGAGATAATTAAATCAAAGTGAACAGTTGTACAAAGGTCCATTGCCTTTTGACCTGATGTACAGATCTGCACATCATACCCCTGCAGGCTCAAAAAAGTTTGGATTGATTCTGCTAAATTAATTTCGTCATCAAGTATCAAAATTTTCTTCGCCATGCGTCTTTTAGCGTATCAAAATCGAATGAGTTTTCAACACATTACATGACAGCTAGTTAGCAGGACCTAGACCAGATAATTTAAAGTATTCGCGCTGGCTTCCGAAAAGTAGTTACCGATCGTGGGCAAGGCCTTTTTAATTTGCTCTGTAATTCGGGGGAGTCATCGTTGAAACAAAGCGCTAATCAAAAAAGTATTCGAGAAGCTGCACAAAAGGCCCTAGAAGGCCACGCGGTCCTTGGAGCAACTTCTCAACTGATCCTAGCTGCTTTCGTTTGTCTTGGTTTCCTCAATTCGTTTTCACAAGATTTTTTAAATATCGAATTTTTATTTGTTATTATGGCAGCAAGCGGAGCCCGATTGGTTACCGTTTTTTTTAAAGTAACTTCGAGCGTGAATTCATGGTTGCAGATTTATAGGGCGCAGATGTTTGTCACTTCGATCTCATGGTCACTTTTTTTCATTAATCTGGCTATTCACGTAGAAACATCTGATTTGCGGGTTTTCATTTTCGTGGGTCCAGTTGGATTATGTGCAGCTTCATTTTTAAATCTGTTTGTATCCCGAAGCGCAGCAGTTGCATTTCAGCTGCCTTTGCAAATCAGTTTGCTTGTTTCATCATTCATTTATTTTTCAGATCCAAAAGCAATACTTTTTGCAGCCATTGCGTCACTGACATTTGCAGTCTACACGTGGTTTGCCCAGCGGAAACTAAATCGGGACTGGATTACTTTGCAAACCAACAGCCGTGAATTACAAGGTATCATCGATGCCATACCTGGTGGTCTGAGCGTGGTGCAAGACGGGGTGTATGTTAAAGTTAACTCTTACGTTACTGCAACTTTGAAATCACGGGAAAATTTTATAAACAGATCCATCGGATCTGTTTACCCAAATTCAGAGTTCACCAAAGAGCTACTTGTTTTCAGTACCTCGACCGCAACGCGACAACAGTTTGAAATAGTCCTGCCAACAGTATTAGGACTGCGCACACATTTTATTATTTTTCGTAAGGTCCACTATGAAGGTCAGTCTGAAAAAATTATTATTTCTTCATTTGATATCGAGGAATTTAAAGACGTTCAGCAGACCTTAGAGCGTCAAAAAGCAAAACTTCTGCACAGTGCAAAAATGGCGTCCTTGGGTGAAATGTCGAGCGGTTTGGCTCACGAAATCAATAATCCCCTAGCCGTCATTTCTGCTCGAGCGCAGCTCATGCAAGTGCAGCTCGATGCAAATACGTACGATAAAACTCAGCTTATGAAATCTGTTGAGACAATAATGGGAATGACAGGCCGGATCTCGAAAATAATTAAGTCTTTAAAGCTTTTTGCAAAAGACTCGTCTTCGGAAGTTTATGAAATTGCCAATCTGAATGAAATCATTGAGCAGACTCTGGCGTTGTGTGATGTCAAATCAGTTTCTCATTCTGTGGCGGTAACTCGTAAAGGGTTAGAAAACAATGTTGCTATCGAGTGCTTGCCGACGCAGGTGTCGCAGGTCATTTTAAACGCCCTGAATAATTCTTTTGATGCGATTGCTGATCTTGAAAAGAAGTGGATTTGTCTTGAGACTTTCACGGATAATCCAGACGTGATTCGAATTGAAGTGACTGATAGTGGTAAGGGAATTCCTGATTCACTAAAAGAAAAAGTGATGCGTCCTTTTTTTACAACCAAAGCAGCTGGTGCAGGAACAGGCCTGGGGCTTAGCCTATCAAAACGCATCGTGGAAAATCACGGTGGTCAGCTTTTCTTCGATCACACGCATGCGAACACAAAATTAGTTATTGTCTTACCTAAAAGCCAATCGAAAGCGGATCGACAAAAAGTTCAGCAAGCTGGTTAATTGCTCGCCACGTCAAAATAGAATCATCACATTCTGTAGTACCTTTTTTGTTGCCAGTGTTTTGGCGCGGTGTAACTGTGGCGCCAATATATCTAACAAGATATCGAAGAAGTTACCTAAGTATATGCTGGAAATAGGGTTCAGCGTTTCTACCGGGCACCGTAATAGGCCTGACTACAAAGGGGTTTTGATGAAAATAGCGACTAATCCAATGCCGTATTTCGTTCTTGTTTTATCTGTGCTGGTTCACTTGTCGGCAGCGTTTGCCGGCCAGGAAGTATCGCCCGAGGCTCAAGGCCTTAATAGAAAAGCCTACTACGGCGCCCAATTTTACTCAGCCATACTGAACCAAGCCCAGGACGAAAAACTAAAAATTGCTTTAAAAAACATTTTAAAATCGGGCCACATCCAAACACCTGGTCAGCCCGACCGATTGGCAGCTAACTGTGATTCACAGAAAGACTGCTCGGTGCAAACCTCTCTTGGGTATGGTGCAGCTCGGAAGTTTATTTTTGGGACTTTTTATTTAGTCAAAGTTGACAGTGGTAATTACGGAATCAAAGAAATGTACTGTGACCGTATCTATCAAGGCGCAGACTTTGGCACAACAGGAAGACCCGGCCCAGGGGTTGTTCCTGACAACACTGTCATCAATGTGGAACACACGTGGCCCCAGTCTCGTTTTACAAACCGCCATCCTAAAGAGCTGCAAAAGGCAGATCTGCATCATTTGTTTCCGACCGATTCGCAGATGAATTCATTGCGCGGCAATCATATGTTCGGCGAAGTTGAGCGCGATCGCCAGAATGCTAAATGCTCGGCTTCAAGATTTGGCGAAGGCTCGGCAGGGTCGGCTCCGATATTTGAGCCTCCAGACCAGCACAAGGGCCATGTGGCGCGCGCTTTGTTTTATTTCTCTGTCCGCTATGACATTGCAATTGCCCCGGCTGAGGAAGTCATCCTGAAGCGGTGGGCGAAGCAGTTCCCAGTTGATGCCGAAGAAGTCGTTCGCAACGAGCACATTTATCAGCTGCAGAAAAATCGGAATCCTTTTATCGATCACCCAGAACTAGCTACTGCGATTGCTGATTTTTAGCAAAAATCTCGATTTCAGAGCTTTATCTAAATCATTTGGGAATGACCTGAATTACAATAATTTCATTATAATCAATTAAAACGTGTTTGACATGTTGCGACATTGATTGAAGTGCGGTATAAGAACCAGGTTCCGATTCACATGGGGGAAATTATAATGTCTGAAATCCAGTCAATGGCTGATGCCGATCTAATTCTTAATCAACTCAACCAGGAAAAGTTAGAGGGCAAACTTGAGTCTGCCATCGAATCTAAATCAACTGAAGTCGAGAAGAAAAAAATGGACCGCGTCGTGCGCGATGAAGATGACGACGCTGACGAAGACAGCGACAGCGATGCCTTATCTAAAGAAGAAATTGAAGCTCGTGAAATTCAAGAAGCTATGCAGGCAAATCCTGGTATCTTTAACGAAGACGAAGAAGAGTTTAATTTCGACGCAGTAGAAAACATCTTAGAGTTACCTGATAATGAATTTCCACGATTTACTTTAGCAAAAAACAAGGCCCGTTTTTTACGAATGGTATCTTGGTACCGTCAAAAGGAAGAGTGGATTGAAGTTGCTCCAGTCAGCGGAGTTGCAAAACTATTTAAACAGCAGTCTAAGGAATTAGAAGGCATTCGCTCAAGTAAATTAGATTACGAAATGGAACTTGAAACAGGAACACTGACGCCATCGCAAAGATCGTACCGTCGTGACGAATTAAAAATGTGCCGTGTTCAAGAGAAAATGGCAGTTCATTTGATTTCAAAATTACAAATTAAAATTAAATCTGGCCGCAGATAATCCCAATAAAAGCAAATTGCTAAAAATTATAAAACAAGTGCATACTAAATTATGCGCTTGTTTTTTTTAATAGCTCTTTCATTAAATATATCCTCTCAAGGCTTGGCTTCACCATTTTCCGAAAAGCATATCGATCCGTTTTTAATCCGCCTTAGTGATAAGACAACCCAGGTGCTTTTGGCGGCGGGGACACTTTCAGTTTTAGCAGTAAATCCCCAGGATGAAGAAATTCGCAGTAACTGGAAACAGCATCAAAAAATGCCTGAGTCCCAATCCGCTGTTGGGGATATTTTAGGAACGGGTGGTCCCGGATTAGTGATTGCAGCTTCACAATACTATTTTGATTCTAATGAAAATCATTACCAATCCCATTTGCGGGCTTTAGCTAACACGACGTTAGCAACGTACACGTTGAAATATTCTTTTGGCCGTTCGCGCCCAGGGGGCAGCCGAAGTCGTCAGTCATTTCCTTCGGGGCACACAGCGACTGCTTTTGCTACAGCAACTGCTTTGACGTACGCCTACGGGTTTCCAGCTGCTGCAGTAGCCTATCCAGTGGCTGCGTTCGTGGGATTGTCACGCTTAGCTGTCGATGCACACTGGGGCAGTGATATCGTAGGCGGTGCTTTCTTAGGTTTTATAATAGGTCGTGCGAGTAGTTATGAATTTCGTGAACCATCAGGTCTAATGACGAATATTTTTATTTTTCCAGTTGCTGCGCTTGATTTTCAAGGCGTAGGTCTTGCACTTTCATTTCAGTAAGCCTGTGGTGTGTCTCAGGCTGAAACAAAATGGGCGCAAAGTGCATTCAGTAGCAAATTAAATTTTTTCAGATTACCCCTTTAACTTTTTTCATTTCAATCCGATACATTCATTGTGAGTCGTTTGACTTCATTAACTAGAATAGGGAGGCCGTATGGCTCGTTCATTTGTTTACATCGTTAGCGAAAATCCTGAAGTGATTGAAAAAATTAAAAAATCACACGAAGCAGAAGATGTTAGTTTCTATACCTACTCAGGCCATCAATGGCGCGAAGGATTAGACAATCCATTCTTTCGTTCGCAGTTAACGAACGGAGTTCCTGCATTAGCTAGTGGTTTAAATCCGCTGACAGCAGAAAGCTCATCGCATATGGGAAATGTAGTTTCATTCCCAGTGCCTAATGAAAACAAAGTGCAGAAAATGGATGATCTGGAAGCTAAAGCTATCGAAGCTGCAATCTCTCAGTTCAAGGGTAATCTCACCGAGGCCGCTAAAGCGCTGGGAATTGGCCGTGCAACTCTTTACCGCAAAGTGAAGCAGTATCATATTGATCCATCACAAGCTCGCCGCCGTAAAGTCGCAGCTTAAACCACTCTATTTAAAATCAAAGTAGTGCAAAAACAGCGCAGCTCGACATAGATCGGGGTGCCTGTTTTTTTTTTAGAATCATGCCATACTTAAATTATGAACCAAAAATTTTTGACAGTGTTGTCCATTGTAGGGGTGATTGCCGGCGCTGCTGCTGTCAATCAACTGGTATTAAAATCAAATTCTGAAGATCAGGATCGGCAAGTCGCAAGCTTTGGCGAGCGTTTCGAGCCCAATCAAATTAAATGGGAACAAGAGCTTGCCAATACAATTTCAAAAGACGAGCAATCAAAAACAGTTTTAGGCGTTAAACCGACTTTACAAGATAAACTTCTTTATGAAGTTTTTGAAGGTCGTTATCAATTGCAACTTTCGCAAGGTAAAATAAATCGCATTAGTTTACTGCCGAATCAGGCTCCATTAGAGATTAGCACTGCAGAGTTTATGCAAGAGTACGCAGCTGTTCTGAAAGAATTTGATTCCTACTCGCTCGGGCAGCCATCAGGCCGCGAGGATTCAGTTCAGCTGAAAAATAAAAGTGGCGCCATCATCGGTAACTTAAAAATAAACCGCGATGACCAAGGTCGTGTTCTAGCTATCGAAGTTCAATAGCACCCCAAAAAACGCCGATAAACGGACATGGTTTATCGCGACGAAACTGATTCTCGAAATAGTAAACATTCGTTAAATGCAGAGACGCCCCTGAACTCAGCTCCCGTTTTAGACCGGGTCTTTTCCTTTTTTTTAGATTATTTGATATTTTCTCCGGTTGTTAGCTTTCTAAATTTTTTAGTATTTAAAAATGAAATTCTAGGATGGAGAGCCGCAGCCAGTTCGGCCGAGGCTCTGCCGCTACTATTAACCCTGGGTGCTTATTCCATAGTTGTATTTGCACTGCTGCAAACTGTATTCATAGCGTATTCGGCAGCGACTCCGGGGCAATATTTTTTAAAAATTACCGTGCAGTCCAGTGCCCAGGCATCTTCTTCGGTTCCGTCACAGGCCTCATCACAACTCCGTTTTAAGTTGAGCGGGCTTGGTTTTTTACAGGTGTTTATTCGTCAGTTGGGATTTTGGTTCTCATTTTTATTTTTTGGAATTCCCTTTTTAGCAGTGATGGCTGATCCGGAGGGAAGAACATTCTACGACCGGGTCTCAGATATAAAAATAAAATCTCTTAAAAAAAATCCGTTCCGCTTTTCATTTGAATACGAAAATAATTACTGGCGATCTTTAATAGCAACGTTCACTGTTTTTTTGCTATTTCTGACCGGAGCTGCGACCTGGAAAAATCATACTCAGATTCAAGACAAAGCATTTACCTTTGAAAAAAAAATGAGCGAAAATCATTTTTGTTCTGAAATGAAGACCATCGATTTGTTGGACCGCTTGCAGGTAGCTGTTGCACTGAATTTAGTGGGCCAAATCGACGACGCGTGTGTCGATAAAGAAGCGGATTTTGTACTATGGAATAAAAATACCACTGATGCACAAAAAAGTTTGGCTTATTATGCAAAGTCCCTGACCGAGGATGACGACAGCACTGGCGTTGAAAAAAAATATTTAATGAAAGCCTGCTCGGGAGTGTACAAACCCCACTTAGGATGTCGAATTGCGACTGCATTTGAAAATGGAACTTTGGCGCAATTTTATGCAGAACTACTAAAAGATGAAACCAAATCAACAGTGTTGCTAGCTACTTTAAAGTATGAGCTTTCCATGATTTTGGATAAAACAGAGTCATCCATATCGCACTTAAAAGCATTGAAAAAATTCGATAGCAGCAGGCCAGTAAAAAAGTATATTTTAAACGAACTGATCACGGCACAAAGCAAAGGGCAGGGATTAAGCCAAAGAAATAGAACCCCTGCAGCCTCGAGTGGAATCAACAGCCGGACGGCTGTGCTAAAAATCAACAGCCGGACGGCTGTGCTAAAAGCAAACGAGAAGTATATGCGTCAACTTTTGGATGAGCTATGATATTTCCTGGTCCAATTAAAACAAAAGATTTTTTTAATCCAGGAATAGCGCTTGTTTTAGTTTTGTTAAATGTATTGGTTTTTATTTTCGCAAATTTGCAGTATCAAGACTGGCCACGAAAAAGCAGTTTCGAAGATTTATTAACAAAGGATTTTAATAAAAATTTAGCGCGGATGTATGTGCAGACCCTAGATGTGACAGAGAAGAAAGATCTAAACACCATGGCATCCACGCAAATGGCACAGATGGCACTTAGGGATCAGCGATTCTGGGCCCGCGCAAGTTACTTTCCGTTTCAAGGCGATGCTGTTCAAATTGAAAATTTAAAATCGGTTATGGCCCAGTTAAAATCTCAGTACAGAGATTCTGTGCAGTACCAGTATGGTTTGGGTCAAAGCCATACTTCGCCGTGGGCTTGGATTACGTATCAGTTTACTCATTTTTCTTTTATGCATCTTTTAAGTAATTTACTTTTTATTTTTCTTATAGCGTCGTATCTGGAAACAAAAATTGCTGCTATCTGGATTGCGACAGTTTATGTGATGGGTGGGATTGGCGGTGGCGCTAGTTTTTTGCTTCTTGGTCCGAGTGAGGATTTGTCGGTGATTGGAGCCAGCGGTTCCGTGTGTGCACTGCTTGCATTCTTATTAGTGATTAAAAAAAATCAAACTATGCCGTGGACTTACTTCTTGGCTCCGGTCCCAGGTGGCTACGGACAAATTTATTTGCCCGCGTTTTTAATATTTCCACTTTTTTTAATTGCGGACTTTTCCGCACTGCTCATAGAGCCCAATGGAATGAGTACTGTCATTGCCCATTCCGCTCACGTGGGCGGGGCAATGACAGGATTTTCCTTAGGATTACTTTTTTTAATGCAAAGTTTCTTCCGGCGCAAAGCCGCGTCTCATGGTGTTTTCAGTGATGACGATGGGTTCAACGAATTGCTTTAAATAATCTGGACCACCGGTTTTAGAACCAATCCCCGACATTTTATAACCACCAAACGGATGCCTGTCGACCATGGCGCCGGTGATGCCACGGTTGATATACATGTTACCGACTTCTAATTCATTTTTGATTTTTTGAATATTTGCTGGCGAGCGAGAAAAAACTCCGCCTGTTAAAGCGTACTCAGTGGAATTCGCAAAACGAATGGCTTCATCTAAATTTTTAGCTTTGATCACAGCAATTATAGGACCGAAAAATTCAGTCTGCGCCACAAAGTCATCGGATTTCACATCTCCAAAGACTGTTGCCGGAACATAATATCCATTGGCAGGGGCTGTTCCCTTAAATACCACTGTGTGTTTTGAAGAGTAATCAGCAATGACCTGGGTTAAACGTAAATACGCGTCTTCGTCGACGACTGGGCCAAAATAAGATTTTGGATTTTCTGCAGACAAAACCTCAATGGAAGCAGCAGCTTCCTTTAAGCGCTCAACAAATTTTTGGTAAACGTCTTCTAAGACGATGACTCTTGATGCTGCCGAGCATTTTTGGCCCGAAAAGCCAAATGCAGAGTATAAAACTCCGTCGACAGCTTCGTCTAAGTCCGCATCGTTATCGACGATGACAGCATTTTTTCCACCCATTTCAATGATGCAGCGTTTGACATGCTGTTGGCCTGGCTGAACAACGGCAGCGTTTTTAGCAATAAGTAATCCAACAGCTTTAGAGCCGGTAAATGCAATTGTTGTGGTGAGTGGGTGCTTTACTAAATAATCGCCGACGTCTTCGCCGTATCCTGGTAAAAACTGAACCACATTTTTTGGCACTCCTGCCTCGGTCAATATATTCATGAGGCCAAGAGCTACTAAACTGCTTTGCTCGGCGGGTTTCATGACAACGCAATTTCCAGTGACCAGCGCAGCTGCGACTTGGCCGGCTAAAATTGCTAGTGGAAAATTCCAAGGTGAAATGACCGCAACCACTCCACGTGGTTTGTAAATGTACTGGCTGATTTCGCCAGGGGCGTGGCCGACTCGTAGGGGATTGGCTAATTCACGCATGTGATCGGCGTAATAGCGGCAAAAATCGATAGCTTCAGCAACATCAGCATCTGCTTCAGCCCAAGGCTTTCCGACTTCTAAAATCTGCTGACTCATTAGCTCATATTTTTTTTGTGTCATCAGGTCTGCAACTCGGTCCATCAGGTTTGCACGGTCAGTAGCTGGAACTTTTTTCCATGTCGAAAAAGCTGCGTGGGCTGCTTGCAGAGCAGTTTCTGCCATTGCTGTTGTAGCCATTTGCACTTGAGCCACAATTTCGCTAGTGTTTGACGGATTTTTTCTTTCAAAGAGGACTGCAGAGTTTAGCTTTTGCTGGCCCACGATGGGTTGCACTGTTTTTGGCAATTCTGATTTTAATTTATTTAACGCGTACTGCGTTTTTTCGCGTACAGATTTTACTGCGAAATCCAAATAGGGTTCGTTGTGAAAGCGATTTGGTTTTTTGACGTAATCTGGTTTTGTGCTTACTAAATTAGTTGCTGGATCTTTTAATAATTCGGCCGGAGTTTTTGATTCCGCAAATTTTCCACGAAGCCAAGATTCATTCGAAGAATTTTCTAGAAGCCGCCGCACTAAATACGCCATACCTGGAATTAGTTCTCCGACCGGGGCGTATTCGCGCACGCGGTAACCCATATCTGACAAAGTTTTTTTAATAGGCTCAGCCATTCCGTAAAGCATTTGAATTTCAACTGCGTTTTTCGCAAGTCCAAGTTGCTCGGCTTTCACTAAGGCCGCAGCTAACGTGCGCACGTTGTGTGACGCCAGTGCCACTCGAATGTAGCGGTAATTTTCTAATAGTAGCGAAGCGCAGCGCTCGTAATTCACGTCGCTTTCTGCTTTCACTGTATACACTGGAGTTGACCAGCCACGCTGGTTGGCTTCGATTGTTTCCGAATCCCAGTAGGCTCCTTTAACTAAGCGAATAGTAAATGGGACTTCACGTTTTTTAGCAAACTCGATTAAGGTTTCTACGTCTGCGA
>JAYUTU010000194.1:0-2483 GCA_043754975.1 Bdellovibrionales bacterium
ATTTCCTTACGTTACCTTTTCGGTATTTTTAGAAATCAGCGAAGTCCTGTATCATTTTGATACTCTGAGAAATCCTACAGTTTTTTCACCGCAGTCCAAATGCTTATATCCAATATCTTGGTTTTAAATCTGTCTCATCTTGAGAAAAATTAATAAGCAAATTATATTTATTAAATTCTCATAAAAATATGCCCAAAAATTTTACAACTGACTAAAGTTTTGCTATTATTAAACAAGAGTAAGCCACAACTTTAGGACTTTAGTCTTAAGACAATACAACACTTGAATGGCTGTCCATTGTTGAAAGAACAACCTCTACTGAATGCTTGGTAGGGGTTTTTTATTTTGTGGCTGTCTAAACCTAATCCCTCTTAAAAATCCAAACATTCAGAAAATTATCACATTGGGACTTTAGTCTTGATTTCATTATGAATTTCAAGTAGTTATTAACTGAACATTGGGGTGTAAAGCCCTCACTGGGCACCAAATTTTACGATCGAATTAGATCTTTCTTTGAGGAGTTTTTTTGACTCAATCTGCAGAAAAACTTTTAAATCTAAAACAAAAATATGCTGAGCAACTTAAAAAAGCATTAAAGCATTTAGAATATTCCTATAAAAAGTCCCAAAGTCTACCGATGGTAGAAAAAGATATGACCGAAGAGACCTTAGAGACTTGGGAAAGCTTTTCATCTCGATTTGCGCGTGTCATTGATATCTATACTACAAAGTATCTAAAAGCCTGTGTTCTATTAAATGATCCTGCTTTTGATGGCAGTTATCGAGATTTACTTGATCAAGCTGAAAAATTAAAACTACTCGACAGTACTGATTTTTTCATGAAGATGCGAGAAATCCGCAATATTCATTCTCATGATTACCGAGAAGATAAGTTTATTTTATTTTTAACGGATTTAAAAACTTATTCGCCAGAACTTTTAAAAATTAAGTTATGAGACTTTCACCGCAAGAATTAGAAAAAATAAAAACTGTTTTTGAAAAGTATAAAACAGTGAATTCAAAAATTTATTTATTTGGAAGCCGCACCCATTCCGAAAAAAAAGGCGGTGATATCGATCTTCTTATTACTTTTTTCGACAAAACCAGTTTAATCGAATTCAAAAGACTGGATTTCATCGTGGAACTGAAAAAGCAACTCGGTGACCGTAAAATCGACGCCACCTTAGCAACACAAGTAGAGATGCAGCTAGATCCATTTTTAAAAACAATCGCCGATGAAGCTATTGCGATTTAATCGACTGATGTTCGCGTTAAAGCAGGACAAGTATAAGTCCATGTGTCACTGATACTGTAGCACTCTTCTGAATTGCAAATGGTATCAAAAGTAATGCCATCATAAGGCGATTTATGATTACCCAGGTGGCCAAAATTATGTGATTCCGGAATTACTTCTTTGTTGGTCTTTTTTTCTTCTGTAAGAAAGCAAGCCCTCAAGGGCAATAGTTTTCCTTCGCTCGATTTCTCGAGCTAAGCCGAGACCTGAGGCTTGCATCCCTGGTCGTCGTGTCTAGTGGCTCTCTTTCTTCGAATATCTCATGGAAAAGTTTTTTCATGAACCTCTTCCATTGTTTGATCGGATTTATGCTTCTAGCGCATTCATTCTTCTGTCTGGGCCTCGAAGGCCATAACAATGCTGGATTAAAAACGCAGGCGTGCCAGTCTAAAAGTGGACGTGTTTTATCGTTAAACCGTCAAGAAAATATTGGGCCTCATCCTGCACCTTGAAGTTCATCCGAAGTTATCCTTTTCCATCAAAAATTAATTAACTTTTCCGGCTTGTCAGCATGAAAAAGGAATCAACTTCTGCATCACTTCCATGTGTTATTCGAATAAATCAAGGGCTATCAGCTATAAACTTTGTTCAAAAAATTCTCTTTGCGTTTTCTTGCGCTCCTTCAAATATTCCGTGTAGTTTTCATTGTATTTGTCGTTATTTTTCAACAGGCACAAAGCAATCGATGCAATTTGCCGAGCTAAATTAACTTTTGCATCTTGATGATCGGCGCCTTTAGCGCGAAGAGCATCGTATCGATCTCGAAGCTCACCATCAAGCCTCATCACGTTTTCTGCAGCCCCTAGAAATACGTTTCGTAATTCTCGTCGTCCAAAAAATCTTTTGTTTCCATAAATCTTACCGCCTGATATCTGGATATGGCGAACCAACATGCAATACCCCCAAAACTTATGTTTATTATCGAACCTCGCCGGCTGGCAAACGATAGCCGCAATAATATTAGCCCTGATTATACTGATCCCCGGAATCGTCATCAGGTTGTGGATGGGTCGATACTTTTTTCGATTCCTTTCGAAAACCTCTTTATATTTATCTTTCTCGTTTTCCAAAAATTCAATTTGGTTAAATAGCTAAAACGAACAATTTCCTCAACGATATCCAAATACCCACTCACGGTAGTTCGGATCTCCATCCAGTGGCTTGTGTCGTGAAACACCGGCTGCAAATGA
>JAYUTU010000195.1:0-5400 GCA_043754975.1 Bdellovibrionales bacterium
TATTGGCAACACGCTATCTAATCCGAAAGCTACTGCAGTAAAAGAAATGTTTCTAAATTAATTTTTTTTAAATAATTATTAGCAAAAGAGGTCTGGTGGGAACACCAGACCTCTTTTTTTTACCCTGACATCTTTTGCATGCTCTGTCCGGCGCGCCATTTGCTTTTCTAATTCATACCGGTTACTTGCACTGCTAGCTGATCGTAATTTGCTAGCCGCGCACAGGATGGGTCAAAGTATCCGCTGCTTTGGAAAAAGAGACCCACTTAGGAAAAGGAGCTTTGTATGAAAACAGTTTTTCTTTCCATTGTGATGGCGTGTTCTTTGTTAGGAAGCGGTTGTGATAATTCTAGCACGACAAGCACGACTCCGTCTGATCCAGCAAATTCTGGTACTGGAGCTGGGGCACCACCACCAATTCCGGATCCACCCACAGCACCGAATCCAAATCGAGCACTACAACCTGGTCGTTGGGCGACAGAGGCCGTGACACTGATTGTAAAATCGAATCGTGCTGAACTTCAGTTTGCATGTTCCTTGGGTCGAATTCAGGGAAAAATTAGACCTAATGCCAATGGACAATTTCGAGCTAGCGGAACGATTCGCTATTTCAGCAATCAGACTGGTGAAAATGAAACTTATCCCGCAAAATTTGAAGGCATCACAAGTCCTGATAAAAATATAATTGCGCTGCGGATAATTTCTAATGATCCACGGACCGAGGGCGGAACCCAGAATGATGATTACATTTTGCGAAAAGATTTTGTGCCACCAGAAAGGGCCTGTGCCTTTTAATTGCTTTCCTAAACTTAAATAGTGCGTTAATTTAGGAGCATGAAATTCAGTCGCTATTTGCCTCAGGCCCTTGTCGCTTTTTCTTTTTTATGCGTTGCCACTACGGCCCGGTCACAAGAAAAAAAGGGATGGTGGAATGCAGATCGTAGCTCGATTGGCATTACCCCGAAGGCTGTTGATGAACCGCGTGCCATCGTACAAATATACGCAGCACGTGCCTACAGCTGGCGCGGTCATTTTGCAGTCCATTCGTGGATTAGTATAAAAGAACAAAATGCCGCAAGCTACACAACATATCAAGTGATGGGATTTGGAGTGTCTCGCGGTATTCCAGTTATCAATACGCATAACGAAGCCCCTGACCGCCGCTGGTTTGGCAGTGATCCCGTTTTATTACTTGATCTCCGCGGACCGAATGCAAACGCCCTGATTCCAGAAATTAAAAAATCTGTTGGGAATTACCCGTACCCCGATTTCTACCGCCTGTGGCCGGGGCCGAATAGCAATACTTTTGTTTCGCACGTGATACGAAATACTCCGGGAATTTACGTGGAGTTACCACCCCACGCTATCGGCAAAGATTGGATTGGCACTGGGGACCTGGTTGGTTTTTCTGAATCTGGAACTGGGCTGCAATTTTCTGTTTTGGGTGTGCTAGGGATAACACTCGGAATAGCTGAGGGGCTTGAAATCAATATTTTAGGAATGACCTTTGGAATTGATTTTCTAAGACCCGCACTCAAATTACCCTTCGTCGGTCGTTTAGGTTTTTCTGATAGCCCCGTTTTTTTTCTACAACAGCCTGGTGACCAATGAAAGGCTTTGGAAAACATCCCACGGCTGCTCCGCGGGTCGGCTATTCCAACGTCGATGTGGTGGTGTGATGACTAGTCCTTCCAGGAGCTCTATGAAACCAATATTAAAAGACCTAAGCACTGCGCTTTTAAGATTTCACCGAGGACTTTTAGTTTTTCAAACCAACTTGATTGAAGCAGCTGACGATCGAAAATACACGCCCTATGATGTGCTTAATTTGTCATTAAACGATGTGCGCTTTGCATGGCTTCGGAAATTTTCAGAATTGATTGTGCATATCGATACGATTGTCGATGACAAAAAAGATTCGCCTTTTAATGCCCACGACATTGTTCACTCTGTTAAAAAGTTAATTTCATTAAATACCACAGAGGATGCAGCGGAAATTCTGGCCGCTCTAAAGGCTGACTCGTCGATTATGCTTCCGCTGGGAGACGTACGAAAGCACGTGCAGATTCTAGAAACAGCCCTACAAACCCCACACTCAGAGACCCCATGAGCGATCCAATCAAAACCATCAGCGTTGATTTTTCTGCAATTAAAAGTTTAGAGGCCTATTCCAGCCCAGAGGATGCTTTGATCGCTGGTCTTATCGCGGATTACGAAAGTGATTCAAAAAAACAAGTGGCAGAACTGATCCGGCAGCTGCAAGAAAAAAATTTGAAAATAATCAACGAAACAGCCCATGGACTTAAGTCTATAAGTGCTACTTTAGGAATGGTTCAAATTGCAGAGATTTGTCAGCAACTCGAAGATACTTCTCAATTTGAAACAACAACAGCAGCGAAAATAAATTCGCTTTCAGGTTTAATTGAAATAGCCCTGAGTTCTATAAAACAGTATTTATCTAGTAAAGTGTGAAGAAAATTAAGCCGAATCAAGAGGGATGGTGAAAATACTGATTGTTGATGACCAACCTACTTTTTTGCGTTTGATTGATAAGATCTTAACGCAAAACAATTACGAAGTTCTTAAAGCCAGTAATGTTGTCGACGCAATTCAGATTTTACGCGCTGAAAAAATTGAATTGCTAATCACAGATGCCATTATGCCTGGACCAACGGGGTTTGATTTGATCGTGACTATTCGCAATGACTCTATTTTAAAAAATCTACCAATTATTATGCTAACTGCGAAACGCGAACAAAAAGACGTGGAAAAAAGTATTGCATTAGGTGTGAATGGATATGTGGTAAAACCAATTCAGCCAGAAATTTTACTTGAGAAAGTAAGTTCATTGTTAGAAAAAACCTACGGCACGGCCGTGGCAACCCACGCCAAGGCTGAATTTTCCGCCCGCTGGCAAGACACAACAACAGTCACTGAAGTTTCTGAATCAGGCCTAGTTTTAGAATCCAACTTTTCTGTTCCGCTCGGGTTTCCACTGGGGATTAACAGCGATGTATTCAAAAATTTAGGAACTAACGATTTATTGCTAACAGCCCACGAGTGCACTGCCATAAAAACAAAACCTGGCTATTACAAAATAAAAACACTTTTTGCAAATCCAACAAATAAAGATCTTGAAGCAATACAAAAGTGGATCCTGTCTCAGCAAAAACAAAAAGCCAGCTAGTGCTTTCGGCCAAATACCACACGTAGTAAAATCAAAACTATAACAACACCTAGCACAGCACCAAAAAAACCTGTTGGCTCACCGAATTCTACTGCTTAAATTTTTCTGTCTAAATATTACTTCGTGTTGAATCTGTTGGTGTCCGCGACTCGTGTTCAAAAATTTTTTTAACAATGAGATCTGGATTAATATCTTTTTTAAGCTCTTCCAAATCTTTGCCGCTGTCTGATATAGGTATTTTCAAATGCCGTGCAATCTGATCATTTAGTCGGATGAGCCGCGTGATTTCATGCTCAGACAACAGACTCATTTGTAGATGTAAATCAGAATTTCGCCGCTCGAGTTGGTTCATATGCCGCTGATTCATTAATACAAAAATTGTAAAAAAAACGGCTTCGATAGAAGCTAATGTTCCTAATCCGAACAGGGGCGACTGCCAATCAGAAATACCAATGCTGCTTCGATAGATTATCCAGAGTGGGGTTAGTAAATAAATAGCCAAATGAATATAGAGATTCATTGGACTTCCTAAAAATAAAGCCACTGCATCTGCCATTTTTTGATGCCACGAACGGATTTCATCAGATTTCTGACGCATATTATGAATAGTTGCGATGTTACGGTCTAGGGCATCCACATTGAGATCTTTTTTTATTTCCATGGTGAGCCTTAAATATCTCTATTTCCTGATTTTCTTGTTTTTTTATTTTTCTGCAGCGTGCTTGTCAGTGTTTGTAATTGTCGCCGCAAATCATCTACTTCTTTTTCTTTCATATCTAGTTTGCAAAACATCTGCGGCGGAATTTTGGCAGCCTCTTTTTGCATTCCTTTACCAAATGCCGTCAGCTCAACATAAACCATGCGCTCGTCTATTTTGTCGCGTACTTTTCTAACAAGTGCTTTTGTCTGAAGTTTTTTTAACAGTGGTGACAAAGTCCCCGAATCAAGATGCAGGATAATTCCTAAATCGCTAACAGACACAGCATCTTTTTGCCACAGAGCCGACAGCACTAAGAACTGCGAATAAGTTACCCCAAGGTCGCCCAAGTAGTCGTCATAGGCCTGAACAATCATTCGTGACGACGCATACAGGGCAAAACAGAGTTGTTGGTCCAGATGCAGTGGGTTGGATTTAATAGCGGCTTTCTTTTTCATATCCAAATAGTACCAATACGATGCAGCTTCTACAAGTTCCATTTCGACCACATCATTTTAGTTGTATACAATCAAGTTGTATGAAATACTTATGCATCAAAGTGAATTAGGCCTTATAAAAATAGAACAAACCTAAAGAGGGAGTCTTAAATGACACATATCGATAAAGTACTTTACACTGCAGCAGCTTCAGCAACAGGTGGCCGCGAAGGTCTTGCAAAATCTACGGACGGCCTACTTGAAGTTCGCCTTTCAACGCCGAAAGAGTTGGGCGGAGCTGGTGGCACTGGGACGAACCCTGAACAACTATTTGCAGCCGGTTATGCAGCTTGCTTTTTAGGGGCTTTAAAATTTGTTGCTGGTCAGCAAAAAGTAAAATTGCCAGATGATACAAAAATTTCTGGTCACGTAGGCATTGGACCCATCCCGACTGGATTTGCCATCGAGACTGAGTTGAAAATTTCAATTCCTGGTATGAATCTCGAAGAAGCTCGCACGCTAGTTGATAAGGCCCATATTGTTTGCCCGTATTCAAACGCAACTCGCGGTAACATGAAAGTAACATTAACTATTTTGTAAAGTTCAAGATTAGTATTAAATGAAAATAAAAAAGGAGAGGCAAAAATGCATCTCCTTTTTTATTTAAAAAGTATTTCAGATTTTTTAAAAATTACTTGCAGTCTTTAGAGTCTTCGAATGACTTACCTAAATCAGCTCCGGCGAAAGTTCCTTTGACAACTTTTTTACCCAAAGTGCCTTTACGAACAATCTTAGAAGATTTATCCGCCATAGCGCTGCAAGCAGCTGCATCAGCAACATCTTTTTTCTCTTCCGTTGTTACTTTTCCGTTGTAGGGCTTGAATGCTTCGGTCTCTTTACCTGGACACGCTGTACGAGTGATTGAAATAGTGCACTCTCCAGCAAACGCAGTTGATGATACTAACGATACGGCTGCGATAAACAATTTTGCTTTCATGGACATCCTTTTTTTAGTTTAGTTGCTGCTTAATTTTTGTTTTTTGCACGGTTATTGTCAATTCTGCTGATGGCCAGGTCTG
>JAYUTU010000196.1:0-12241 GCA_043754975.1 Bdellovibrionales bacterium
ACTCCGTCTCTGTTTGGGCCGAGGGATCTTTAATACCTCTAATGACTGAAATTGGGTGGTTAATAAATACCTGTGGAGAATCGGTTACATAGGTCGACAATTTGAGCTCATTATCAGACTGCACACTCGATTTTTGCACAACATGAGAAACTGAGCTGTCCGAACAAAGATTTAAAACCTCTAGCGCGGATAACCGATCACAAAGTATTATTTTGTCCTCAACAGGCTTGACTCGCAAATCCGAAATGTCTTTTAATTCATAGAAAACTAATTTCGAAGTCATAGTGTCCCTGTTTTTAGCTTATCCCTAGTATCTGTTTTTGATCTCCTTTACGTCATGCATAAAAATCACAGGGAAGTGCAATTAAGACCTTGGGCTGTCTATTTTAATCGAGTACATGATTATTGTTAAATCCATACCGTTTAAATAATTGTATGTACGGCGTAAGACTAGCTTTTACCAGTTGAGCCGAAGCCCCCGACTCCGCGGTCTGTTTCAGACAGCGAAGTAACTAATTCAAACTCTGCTAATATAACCGGTGCAACGACCAGCTGAGCACAGCGATCTTGGTCCTGAATGACAACATCCTCAGAGCCAAGATTAATCAAAATAATTTTTACTTCGCCGCGATAATCGGCATCGATAGTTCCCGGAGTATTTAGCACTGTCAGGCCTTGTTTGGCTGCCCAGCCGCTTCGCGGACGCGCTTGAATTTCAAATCCGATAGGTATGTCAAAAGATAACCCTGTCGGCACCATCACGCGCTCACCTTTTTTTAACACCAACGGAGCTGCTAGCTGTGCTCTGACATCGAAGCCACTGGCACCCTTAGAGTGATACGCTGGAAGCTCGCCTTTAAAATGGGACCAGGTTTTGATTTTAATTTTCATGAGACTACCTTAAGCGTTTCGCTTTTTTGAGAAATCATAATTTTCAAGCCAGTCTTTGTGCCCTGCTAACTTTGGGCCCATAAGGGCCACAGATACTTTTTTTAGATCGAAATGATTTTTTAGATACGCATTTGTGGTTTCAACCGTCACGGCTTCGATATTTTGAATAATATCTTCTACAGATTTGTATTTCTCAAAAATCATTTCATTTACACCCAAAGAGCTCATACGATTTTCAATATCATCTGAACCCATGAGCAACTGCCCGCGAACTTGAGTTTTAAATAATTCAATATCTGATTTTTTAAAGCCGTCTCGCTTCAACCGCAAGAGCTCATCTGCGATGATATGCATAACTCTCTTAACTCGAGATGAATCAGTACCAGCTTGAATAGTAATATTTCCTGAATCCACTTGAGTATTTAATGATGAGTACACACTGTAAGCTAAACCTTGGCGCTCGCGCACGGCTTGGTACAACCTAGACGTCATACCGCCACCTAATAACGAATTCACGATGAAAGCTTCAAAGCGGTATTTGTCTTGAAACGAAGTCGATGGAAAACCCAATAAAATATGAGCCTGTTCCATTTCTTTTTCATAAATTTTTCGCGAAACTTTCCAACGCGGAGCACGTCGGACAACAGGGTTAGTAAATTGTTTTCTAGTTCTAAATAATTTTTGTGATTGGATGACCAGTTGATCATGATCCACAGGACCCGCTGCACTGACGATTAAGTTGCTACCCTGATAATATTTTTTATAAAATTCGAGGACTTTTTTCTGGGTCATTTTTTGGATAGTTTCACTTTTTCCTAAAATTTGACGGCCCAGCGGATGGTTTTTGTAAACTTCAGCATAGAAATAATCGTAAATAATTTCTTCGTCGGCATCGTCGCTCATGGCAATTTCTTGCAGAATAACTTTTTTTTCTAATTCGAAATCTTTTTTAGTTAAATCCATATTGCAAACTAGGTCTGATAAAACTTCTAATCCCAACTTCCAATCTTCTTTTAGGACTAAGCAGTGGTAATTGGTGTATTCACGAGTGGTGTAGGCATTTAAGTCGCCACCCAGGGACTCTAGGGATTTCGCAATTTGATACGCAGTACGCGTTTTAGTGCCTTTGAAAACTAAATGTTCAACGAAGTGAGATAAGCCCACTTGGTCTGCCGCTTCATCACGAGTTCCTGTCAGAACCCAGATGCCGATGGAAACTGATTTGGAATGCGGGTGGGTTTCAGTAACCACTCGCACTCCGTTGGGTAAAATTGATTTTTTAAATGAACTCACAGTTTTTAAAAAAGCCTTATTGCAATAATGCTTTACGCGAAAGCTTGATGCGGCCAGCACGGTCTACTTCAAGCACTTTCACATCAATCATTTCGCCTTCTTTTAAGACGTCAGTTACTTGGCGCACGCGCTCGTTAGCAATTTCAGAGATGTGTAATAAACCTTGCGTGTTCGGTAGAATTTCTACAAATGCTCCGAACTCTGCAATTTTCATAACTTTGCCAGAATATGTTTTTCCAACTTCAGCTTCAGCACAAATTCCTTCAATGATCGCAATCGCTTTTTTAACTGCTAACGGGTCAGCTGAGGCAATGTTGATTGTTCCATCGTCTTGAATTTCGATCTTAACGCCCGTTTGTTCAGTGATCCCGCGGATAACTTTACCGCCAGAACCAATCACTTCGCGGATTTTATCAACTTTGATCTTAATAGTGACAATACGCGGAGCAAATTCAGAAATTTGACCACGAGGAGCTTTCATAACTTTTTCCATCTCAGCCAGGATATGTAAACGTCCTGCGCGAGCTTGATTCAGTGCTGTTTCCATAACGGCAAAACTAACTGAGTCAATTTTGATATCCATTTGTAATGCTGTGATTCCAGCTGCAGTTCCTGCAACTTTGAAATCCATGTCACCTAAATGATCTTCGTCACCTAAGATATCAGATAGCACCGCTACGCGGTCGCCTTCCTTAATTAAACCCATCGCAATACCTGCAACGTTATGCTTTAGCTTCACGCCAGCATCAAGCATAGCAAGAACCGCCGCACACACTGTTCCCATAGAGCTTGAACCATTTGATTCAAGAACTTCGCCCACGATACGAATCGTGTACGGAAAATCAACATGATCAGGAATGATCGATTTAACTGCGCGCTCGGCTAGATTTCCATGACCGATTTCACGACGACCTTGGCCACCGAAACGACCGACTTCACCCACCGAAAACGGAGGAAAATTATAATGTAATAAAAACTTTTTCTTTAACTGACCACGTAATGATTCGATATTTTGCTCGTCATCCGCAGTTCCTAGCGTAGCTGTTCCTAAACACTGTGTTTCACCACGAGTGAATAATCCGGATCCGTGAGCACGAGGTAAAATTCCCACTTCGCACGAAATTGGACGCACCGTTTTTAAATCACGGCCATCAATACGAGATCCTTTATCTAAAATCATCGCACGCGCCACTTTGTATTTCACGTCTTCGATGATTGTTGATAACTCTTTGTCACGCTGAGAACGCAATTTGTCTTCAGTGATCGTTGCGATTAATTTTTCTTTGGCTGCAGCTTTCGCATCATCAAAAGAAGAATAACGATCCTGTTTAATTTTTAATGATAACGCTTTTTCAATCAGTGGCTGTAAAAATGTTTCAGCTGTCTGGCGGAAATCACCATCGATCTTCGCTGCTGTGAAAGACCGTTTTGCTTTTGATCCTGTTTTTTCACGCAGTTCATCTTGAATTTGTAACAGAGGCATCAATGACTGATGACCGAATTTCAATGCAGCAAGCGCATCTGCTTCAGTGATGAAGTGGCCTTCGCCTTCAACCATCAGTAAGCCGTTCTTTGTTCCAGAGACAATAATATCTAAATCAGATTTTGCTAATTGCTCTTGTGTTGGATTAGCAATGAATTGTCCGTCAACACGTGCCACTTGGCAGGCAGCTGTCGGGCCAAAAAATGGAATGTCAGAAATATGAAGCGCCGCAGAAGCTCCTAAAGACGCTAAGATATCTATTGGGAAAGAGCCGTCAGAGCTCAGTACGGAAGCCACAACTTGTGTGTCGTTTAAATAGCCCTCAGGAAACAACGGGCGAATCGGACGATCGATAATGCGTGCACTTAGTACGGATTCAGTTGAAGGTTTACCTTCGCGTTTGAAATAGCCACCCGGAATTTTTCCTACAGCGTAAAATTTTTCGATGTATTCAACCATGAGAGGGAAATAACCCTGATCTGGTTTTGCTTGCTTTGCCGACACGGCAGTTACCAAGACCATATTATTGCCAGATGAAACAACGACAGAACCGTCTGCTTGTTTTGCCATGCGGCCGGTTTCAATTTTGATTTGCTGTCCTGCTACTGAAGTTGTGACTGTTGTCATCATTCGAAATGTCTCCTTGGACGGTCAAAGGCCCCCAAAATTAAGCTGGAGGGCCTTTAAGTGTGATTGATTTTTTTAATTACTTACGGATGTCTAACGAGCTGATCAATTGCTCATAGCGCTTCTGGTCTTTAGATTTCAAATAATCTAAAAGCTTACGACGACGGTTAACGATTTTGATTAAACCGTGACGGCTGTGGTTGTCTTTTTTATGAGTGGCAAAGTGCAACGACATATCGTTGATACGTGCCGTGATCAAAGCCACTTGCACTTCTGGAGATCCAGTATCAAGTTCTGATTTTTTGAATTTTTTTAGGATCTCGGACTTTTTTTCTTTAGTAACAGCCATTAATGTTTCCTTTGTTTTGACGGGCCTTTTTTAGGTGCCGGCCGGGTTATGGTTATTTCCAAAAATAGCGTCATGGCTGACGTCAATTTCAGAAGGCCTAAGATTTATCAATGACTCTTAAAATGATCAAGGGTTTTCAGCAGTTAAAGACTCTTTTTATCTTAAATCCAGTCCCGGGCTCAAGCCCAATCAGCGCTAATAATTGGCCGCGTTCCTCGGGTAAAATTTGAATGACATGATCAGATTCAGGATTGAACTGCGAAATCAACTGAGTCTTTAGTACATGGCTAATTTGACCATTTTTCATAAGCGCCTGATCCTTGCCGCCAATACGAATTCGCTTCACCTGAGGTAACGCCTGATCTAAAGCCACGAGCAGCGATAGGCGCTCGGTCTGAGATTTTGCCTCGAGCTGCTCCAGAGTGACTGCGTGTTCGAGGTTAAAGTGATGGGACGCAGTACGAATGAGACTAAACATTGTGGCGCCACAGCCGAGAGTTTCACCAAGATGGCTAACCCACGAGCGAATAAAGCTACCCTTTGAGCAAGAAAGGCTAAAAACCTTCTCGTTACCTGCACGGCTTAAATTCGGAAGATTTTGGATGTCCCAAAAAGTCATTTTTTTTTGTGGAATTTCGACAGCCTCATTGGCTCTGGCATATTCGTAAAGTTTTTTACCATCGATTTTTTTTGCTGAGAATAGTGGTATAGGGAATGAAAACTCTCCTGCCAGCGCAAAAGCTGCTGCTAAAACCTCTTCTGCGGCTACTTTGATTGGTCTTTCAAGGATCACGTTTCCAGTTGTATCCAAAGTATCTGTAGTGACACCAAGTCGTAGTCCCACCTGGTAGGATTTATCGCCCTCAGTAATGTATTGGCTCAGTTTCGTGGCTTCGCCGATGAGCAAAACCATTAAGCCGCTGGCCAAGGGATCTAAGGTTCCCGAGTGCCCGACCTCGCGCGTGCCGAGCAGCCTGCGCACGCGGGCCACCACATCGTGGCTAGTTAAACCCACGGGTTTGTTCACTAGAAGTAAGCCGTGCATCTAAGCTTCTCCGTCAGATTTTTTCGGAGACGAAATTTCTGAAATTATTTTTTCAATTTTTAAAATAGTTTCCGTAGATTCATCTTTAAAAAAAGTGATCTTCGGGCAGTAACGCATCTGCAGTTTATGATTAATTTCATTTTGGATATCTTTGGCCCATTTAGTTAGCTCTTTAATCAAATCAATTTCCTGGTTTTCGACTGAAAAAAAAGTAACAAAAACTTTTGCATTACGAAAATCAGAAGGCATCATCACTCGTGTGACAGTTACTAGGCCGCCTAACTCACCCTGCAGCTGATTAATCATATAGGTCGAAATGATCTGTTGAACTTCTTTTTCAACACGTTCTTTTCTTCGACCGTCACCCATGTTTTTCATAATTTAAAATCCTTAATCAGTCAAAAAATTCCAATTAAGGATTTAACGGAGTCAATTCACGCACGATTTCTTCTTTAATAAATGCTTCAATCACATCGCCATTTTTAATGTCATTAAATCCGTCGATGCCAATACCGCATTCAAAACCTTCAGCGACTTCTTTAGCGTCATCTTTAAAGCGACGTAATGATCCCACTTTTCCTTCAAATACAATTTTTCCATCACGCACAAGTCGTAACATATTGGAGCGCTGAATTTTTCCGTTCTTCACGAAACATCCTGCAATAACTCCCATTTTTGGAACTGAAAATGTATTGCGAACTTCAGCAGAACCCATCACTTTTTCAACAATTTGCGGAGCTAACACACCAGCCATGGCTTTTTTAATTTCATCGATCATCTCATACACGATTGAATATGTTCTGACATCGACTCCGATTTGCTTGGCTTTTGCTTGCGCATTTCCATCAGGGCGCACGTTAAATCCGATGACGACTCCCTTAGCTGTGTGAGCCAATAAGACGTCGTTTTCAGTAATACCGCCAACAGCTGCATGAATAACTTTATTTTTTACTTCCGCAGAAGCTATTTTATTTAACATGCCCTGAATGGCTTCCAAGGATCCATGCACATCTGATTTCAGAACAATATTGAAATCTTTGACATCACCTTGGGTGACTTTAGAAAAAATATCTTCCATCGATATTTTTCCCTTAATAGAAGCTTCAGCAGCCGTAACTTGTTTACGATTGTTAACAACTTCTTCTGCAGTGCGCTCGTCGTTCACCACGTCGAAGCGATCTCCAGACGATGGGACACCTTCAAGACCTAAAATTTCGACAGGAAACCCAGGCCCCATTGTGGTAACGCGCTCGCCTTTGTCATTCGTTAAAGATTTAACTTTTCCCTTCATCGACCCAGCAACAATATGCTGACCGATCGAGATTGTTCCATCTTTAACTAAGATCGTAGCGACTGCGCCGCGACCTTTTTCAAGTTTTGCTTCGATAACAATTCCTGTACCTGAACGCGATGGATTACATTTTAATTCTGCAACTTCAGCTAATAATTTAATGCTCTCTAATAATTTATCGATTCCAGTTCGTTTTAAAGCCGACACTTCAACGAAAATCGTTGTGCCGCCCCACTCTTCAGGAACGATTTGCAATTCTGTTAACTGCTGCTTGATACGATCTGGATTAGCACCGGGCTTATCCATTTTATTTACTGCTACGATAATTGGAACTCCCGCGGCTTTAGCGTGATTAATCGCTTCTGCAGTTTGCGGCATCATGCCGTCATCCGCTGCAACAACGATAATCGCAATATCAGTCGCGTTTGCACCGCGTGCACGCATCGCCGTGAACGCTTCGTGGCCCGGAGTATCTAAGAAAGTCACAAAACTTCCGTCTTCCGATTTTACTGAATACGCACCGATATGCTGAGTAATACCACCGGCTTCGCCAGCGGCAACTTTTTCATTTCGAATGGCATCAAGTAATGATGTTTTACCATGATCGACGTGACCCATCACTGTAACAACTGGCGGACGAGTTACTTTGTCGGCTTCCATGTTACCAAAGGCCATTTCAACAACGATATCATCTGCCGTTTTGAAAACGTTTTGCGCTTCCCAACCAAATTCTGGAACGATCAGCGCAATCGTATCAAAATCTAAATCGGTATTCATTGTGGCCATCACACCACTTTTCATCAATGCTTTAACCAACTGAGCGGCTTTTAAACCCATCTCTGCTGCTACGTCGCTAACTTTCATTTTATTATTAACTTTTAAAACGCGTTTTGAAGCTTTTGGCTGAGTGATTTCAGTTTTCATCGCGGCTCTGTTCAGGATGTCCATTTTTTTCCGCGGTTGAAATACGAGTTCTCGTTTCTTGAATTCATTCGGGTTAAAACTGTTTAAAATAGTTTCAGCTTCTTTTTCTTTAGCCGTTAGCGTTCCTGTCGGAGTTGCTACTTGGCCAAACTTTTTAGATTTTTTATCGTAATCCCGCTTGGCATCTGCAGGTGCATTATTAAACACAGGGGTATCGGGCATTTGCGCAACGAAACCGGGACGAATGTTTCGGGCTCCCATTGTACTTCGCGGCTGAATCCCACCGATACCGGGTCTTGAATTAAAACCTCCGCCAGCAGCACCCGTGGTGTTAGAACCGGGATGACCCTGACTTCTTGGTCCACTGAGAGGGCGCGGACCACTGCCTTGATATCCAGATCCCGCCGGGGCCTGCACGCGACTTAAATCCATTTTTCCAATAATATTACGGCGTTGATTTGCAATGTTTGCAGAGCTTGAAACGCCACTATCGCCAATCGCCACTTCTTTTTTTCGAGAAATTATTGGCGATGGTCTTGGAGTTTCAGCGGGTGCTATCGTCGGCGCTGCCGCTGAGGGGCTTGCGGCACTTGCTGGATTTTGAACCGCTGCTGCAACCGTCGTAACAACTGGAGACGCAGCAACAGATGCTTTTTCAATGACTGTTTCTGCAACCTTTTCTGCAACCTTCAGAACCGGAGCTGCAACAACATCTGCAGCAGGTACTTCTGTTTTTACTTTTTGTTCTTCAACGAGGGGCTCAGCTTCTTTGGTCTTACGACGAATAACTGCAGCCACCACGGGAGCTTGTGGCTCAGGGGCTTTTGTTGCTTTTTCTGCTTTTGCAGTTTTGGCAGATACTGCTTTTGCAATTGGGGCTGATGCGGTTTTCGCAGTCGCACCCGAGGCCGCAGTTTTTTTAGCTGCTGACGTTGCACTACCTGCTTTTTTAACAGAAGCCTTTTTTGGCTTTTCGTCAGCTGATTTATCTGAACCCGCTAACTTCAATTTGATTTGCTCAAGAACCTCAGGCTCAACTTCCGCCATGTGATTTTTGACTGGCAAATTCCACTCTTTAATTTTGTCCATTAAAGCCAATGGCGTCATACCAATTTCTTTAGCAAATTCAAAAACTTTTGGATTACTCACGCGTTATATTCCCTTCATCCCTTTTATCACTCTGTACTGCCTACGAATTTGTGCTGAGTTTTGAGAGCTCAACCTTTAATTGTTCCTCTGCCCGTTGCTTCGCAGATGAACCTTTATCAATAACAGCTGCATGCGGCGATTTTGGAACCGCAATGCCTTGATCTTTGTAACTCTTAATCAAAGTTGTCGCGTCAGTTATTAATTTTTGTGCTTTTTCTGGATCATCGTAACCCGGAATGGTCATGATATCTTCAGCTTTCGCAGACCCAATGGATTGAATAGATCCAAATCCAGACTGAAATATATTTTGCGCCATGGTCTCATTCATACCTGGAATTAACATCAAATTGAAAATTGATTCAGCCGTCCGAGATGCTGCTGCAGTGTCCGACATAATATCTAATTTCCACGTTGTTAGTTTCGCAGCCAATCGCACGTTTTGACCTTTGCGACCAATCGCAAGGCTTAACTGCGTATCCGGAACAACAATTTCCATCTCTTTATTTTCTTCGTCTAAGAAAACTTTCGAGATTTCTGCAGGAGCTAAAGCATTACACGCGAAACGCGTGATATCTTCATCCCACATAACAATATCAATTTTTTCCCCACGGAGCTCTTGCACAATATTTTGTACTCGTGAGCCCTTCATACCGACACAGGCACCAACAGGATCCACCGAGTTATCTTTTGTTCTAACGGCGATTTTAGCACGTTGTCCGGGTTCACGAGCTGCTGACATAATTTCAACAACGCCATCATAAATTTCAGGAACTTCCATTTCAAATAGTTTAACTAAATACCGTTCATCAGCGCGTGACATGATGATTTGCGGACCACGTGTCGTTTGGCGCACTTCGGATAAGTAACCCTGGATGCGGTCGCCTGGTTTGTAAACTTCACCAGGGATTTGTTCCCGCGGTGGAATATGGGCCTCTGTTCGGCCAAGGTCTACAATAATAGCACCACGCTCTACTCGGCGAGCAATTCCAGATGCAATTTCACCATTACGTTGTTCGAATTCTGAGAAAATAATTTCACGCTCAGCATCCCGTACTTTTTGTAGGATAATTTGTTTTGCGGTCTGTGCTGCAATTCGGCCCAGGTCATTCGAAGGTAATTTAATACCGATCGAGTCATTTAAAGTAGCTCCAGGATCTAAGAGCAAAGCGTCTTCCAAGGTGATCTCGACCTCTTCATCAACAAATTTTTCTTTCTCAACGACTTCTTTAAATTCGTAAAGCTCGACTTCGCCAGTGGCTTCATTGTACTGCGCTTCAATTTCGCGGTAGGTTCCAAATTTCTTACGGGCAGCAACAAGCATCGCTTGTTTTACTGCGTCGATGATGACCTCTTTGTCGATGCCCTTGTCGCGGCCAACTTGATCGATGACTTTCGCTAAATCCGTAAATAAATTATCTGCCACTTCGAACCCCCAATTATTTTTTCTTTTTCTTAATGGAATTTGTTTTCATCTCAAACACCAATTTCGATTTTTCAATTTTTGCTAACGGCACTTTGACTAACGTCGAGCGGATGTCGAAAATCAATTCATCACCCTCGATGGCTTTTAAAGGCTCTTCAAACTGCTTCATCGCCAGTATTGATTTTTCTGTCACGCCCAAAGACCCTAAGGACTGAGCTAGCTTCACATAAATCTTTTGACCGACGACTTTTTCAAAATGCCACCGTTTTGTCAAAATTCGGTCCAGCCCCGGGGTTGAAACCTCAAGATTGTAGTTGCCGTCAGGAACTAAATCATTTTCATCAAGTTTTAGGTTCAAACCCTTGGAAACACTTGAACAATCCTCAACGCCTACGCCCGCGTCTTTATCGATATAGATCCGCAGAGTTCGGCCATTTCCTGTTCCAACCATTTCCAGATCGTACAGCACGCAGCCTTCTTGCCGAGCAACTTCTTGCGCTAGAGCCTCTATTTTTACTAACCAATCTACGCTTGTAGAATTCTTTTTTAAATCCAAAAACACTAACCAATCTGTTCCGTCATTTTATCGTTTGCACAAAAAAAAATTGGGCTTTGGGCCCAACAAAGACACCATAACAAACTAAATCGCAGCAATCAACTTTGAATATTACCCGCTTCTGCCGCCTGCATGACGAGCGCCGACCCGCCATCTGAATAGTAAGATTTTCGAACGCGAATGACCTTAAACTGATTTTTTAAGTAAAAATTAACAGCTTGTTGATTGTTTTCATGCACCTCAAGACTGACAGGCAACCTACGCTCTGCGGCAATAATTAGCAGTTGTTTCGTTAATCTGGTAGCAAACCCAGAGCGTCCGTACTGCTGATCTGCCGCCAAAGCCATAATTTCAAACCGGTCGGGATAGGTTCGGAACAATAGAGCCGCCACTGGTTTTGTACCCAGCTTCAACAGCAGGGTCTGAGATGTTGCAAGCTCATCCAGCACTGAAGCATAGCTCCAATTAAAAAATGCTGCCTGTTTTATCGATTTTGCAACGTGGGTGCAAAGCTCAGCGACTGCTATCCATTCACTTTTGTCGAATGGACTCTCTACCCCAGGCATTTGAGCCAACTGGGTAATATCGGCAGCGCGGACTGAATTATTATTCATTCGCTTTTATTTTAACCGCATATTTTCGCTTTAGGACGTCCATCCATGCTTTGAATCGAACTTTTTGGCCCAGCTGATTTTTCTTCAGCTCAATCAAGGCAAAGGCCTCTGCGATAACTTGGGTTTCTTGGTTAATATCTTGTTTGGAGTAACTTTCGCTATCGCTGCTTTTTGCCAAAGTGGGCGGCGCTAGCGGTTGCGGCACAATTTCGAAAAGCACAGCTTCTCGCTTAAGTAAACGTGATGCCAAAAAGTCTTCAACAGATGTTTCAGAAAACTCAGTTATTTTTTCTTTTTTAGTTAATGCAAAAAGAACGCGTTTATAAAGCGCGTGATCTCGCGCCGTCCACGATTGATTGCCTTCGGAAAACAGAACGTAATTAAGGACACGGGCTGAGGGGGGAGGATTAGGCAGACTTTCTGCGGCAGGTGCTGACAAACTGAAAAACAATACGAATAAGAATAACTTCATAGTCCTTAGTTAACCATAGCCTTGAAAATCGAGTAGGAGGACCGCGTTAGCGGTCCGTCCTCTCACACCACCGTACGTACGGTTCCGTATACGGCGGTTCAATGACTTTCTAGTGAGCTGATCA
>JAYUTU010000197.1:0-12231 GCA_043754975.1 Bdellovibrionales bacterium
GGCAGTAGTCCGAATGCGCGCCGTGGCCGGTGACGCTCTTGACTTCGTGGCCTAATTTTATCAATGTATTACGCACATCTTTTTCGGCTTTCCAATCAGCAGTATTCCAGTGGTCAGCATACTCGTCCTGCGCTAACTGAACGGATAGATCAAATAAAAGCAAAATTTTTAATGGTTTCATTTTTCTAGGCCTCTCGTTTAAATTTTCCGGTGAAAAGATAATTTTTTACTAAACTAGTTAAAAAGCTTGCGACTTCCATTGTGGTTTGAGTATCTGAGGTTCCTAATCGAAGCTCTAATTTTTTGCAGCGCTCGCTGAGGCGCTTGACTAAGGCATCGATAGTAAATTTTCTCTCGCTGGTGGCCCAAGCCACAGTGGATACAATGGCCTTTCGATTTCGGTTCATAAAGCGTTCCGCAGAAAAATCCCGCTTCGACAGGCTAAGTTCACCGCTAAAAATCTTTTTTAAATCACTATCGTAAAAATCAGGGTATTCATCTGCGTTTTCCCGACGGCGTTTTTGATAATAAGTTTCTAAAGTAGATTTCATGTAGGCTACTGCACTGGGTGGGCGCCCTTTTTCCGCAGTATTTTTTAATTTTCTACTTTCTTTAGCTAAACCATCAACGTAGTGCAGCTTAGCAAGCGCTGCAGGCCACGAGTGATACTCTTTTTTCCAATCACGACTTGGATCTAACCAAACCGCAAAAGTTTCTGCAAAGTCCTCATCGGGATGCGCCTGCGCGTACCAACGTTCAAGGTATTTCACGTAGCTTTTGCTATAAGGCTGGGGCCGGTAGCGCTCTGGCTGATACTCGACACTTGGGGATCCGAAAACTTGACTCCATTTTTTTCGCTTTGAGAATTTGTAGCAGTGATCAAAGCAATGTCCTGCTTCATGCCGCAGTAACTTCATGAAATGTTCCCAGTCACCGCCTTCAACTTCTAACATCAGATTTTTTTCTAGATTTTTTAAGCGTGTATTTGCAAGATAAAATGGAACAGATATGGCGTTCATTCCCTCTGGGCTAAACCATTCATCACCTAAAAAAATTTGTGGACGAAATAGTAAGCCTTTGGCATCCAATTCAGCATGCAGCTGCTGCACTCGGGCTTCGACTTCAGTGCCTTGAAGGGATAAAGCGATATTTTTAAAACGCAGTTTTAAAATCTCAGAATCAGACATGTCTGAGAGTTCATCGCTTTTTACCGATTTAACTGACATCAGTGTAGATTTCCATCATGCCTCTAATTATCTATGACAGGAATTTTCTAGTAAAGGGGGCTTCTCCTAGGCTAGACGTACAGCTGCTATTTTGTGTTACTTTTCGAGACGCTATAAAGCACGAAGCAAAGTACAGATAACCGAAAAAAAAACCTACAGAAATTACATTTAGACACTTTACCTAAACTTTGGGCTAGGTGTAATCCATTTGGCTAGCATTTGTTTTGCTTTGTAAGTGTCTTGCAAGGAGAGCAAATGAAGTTGATACAAAATAAACCCCTAGTCGTAGTTTCTCTAATCGTGAGTATTTTATTACAAGGATGTGCAGGCGCATCTAACGATGCCAAGGTAGAGGCCGCAGCTGAACTCGATACACAATTTATGCAAAGTGGTTTCAGCCGAATTTCACAGGCACTAACAGCTGCCGGTGAATTTATAATTCCTACTGACCAAGTTATAGATCCGGTCACGGGTGAACTTGTTCCTGGAGACGCAGTTGCCCCGATCGCTGAGACTCCAGTTGTTACAGACCCCGTCGTAGAGGCTCCACCAGTTGTTGAGACTCAACCGGTTGTTACAGACCCGGCTGTTGAAGCTCCGCCAGTCGTTACAGACCCCGTCGTTGAAGCTCCGCCAGTTGTAGTTGTTCCTCCAGTAATAGCACCGGGACCTGGCGATGTGTGCATTTCAACAGATGAAAGCGGCATCTGCGATGACGAAGATACGACCGTTTATTGTGATAGTGCCTTCATTGCTAAACACAGCAAAAAAGGAATCCACGGTTACAAGTACCGAGTCCTTGACGGAAACGGATTAACATTTGAAAATACGCGTGGAAAATTAATCATTGTTGGAACAAATCAGTTTAACTTCTTACAAGAAATTAACGGGCATCGCGGAAAACTTGTCTTGTGCGGACTGCGTGTACGAGAAATCAAACACACGCGTGGTAACATCCGGTTGCACAATACGTTTGTTGATGCGCTGATCCGCCACATCGGACACTTAGAGTTAGATGCTACAAGCCGTGTGTCACGAATAAATCACTCCAGCTGTTCAGTTCATAAAAAATAGTACCTTTTAAAGGTTATTTACAAACTAGCTACGAAAAAACGGTCTGTTGTGCAGGCCGTTTTTTCGTTGGCAAAGCTGGCATGGCCTCAAGGATTTGTTGATACTGGCTGCGATATTTATCTAGCTCTGGCTTTAATTTCTGATAAACATCGACTGGTAATAGGGCTTCAGCCTCTGTAATTAAGCGCAGCATCTGTCCAGTTTCACGATAAACTTTATCCAGGTTTTTTTCTATATACCGCGCTGAATACTCGTAATCCTGAGCCGTCAGCAAAGACTGCTGCTGCTTCTGAAGTTGCGTTTGATAGTATTTTTGTAGATGCTGTTCAATCAGCACTTCTTCAAAGCTAAAATTAAGAATATTCGGAAGTTTATGTTTTAATATAGTTTGTAGTGATAAAATGTACTCGCTTTGCTGTGCTGTAGTGGCAAACGACTGATTGTTGTGACGAAAAGCCGCAGTCATTTCTGCATGTGTTTCGAAGCTGTCTGACAAGAGTGTTTTAAAATGTGGATGATCTGCGATACCTAAAAGTCGGCGCGACTGATTAAATAAAAAATGAAAATATTCATGCACGATGGTCCATGCAGTGGCGTCATCACGGAATAAAATGACATCTTTCTTTAATACGCGTGCGTGCTCCTCGAAGGGTAGGAAGACTCCATAAAGAGTGTTAAGGACCGAGTGTCCGATTAAGTTAACAATATCATTCGGAGTTTTTGCAAGCGCTGCAATGACCGAATTTATTTCAGTAGAGGCTGGGTCCATCGTCGTGCGGGGGTATTCGATGCGATAAATAGCAACTTCATTTTGGATCACTCGTATCAACTCGGAGTAAGTTTTAATTTCAAGAACAGAATGCATTTTTCCAGTGTCTATCGGCTTATTAACTGCGGCTGTCATGGCAAAGGCTTCAGCTTGCAGAGCAAAAAATGCCAGAGAAGAAACCAGAGCGGCAATGGCACCCTGGTAAAATTTAAAGTAATATTTGAAAGTTGATGATGCCACCCCCTACAGGCTTCAAATACAGTGCCTGTAGGATCGAATAGATTCGATGAGATGGGCCATTAGTTCTTATAATAGCCCACGACTTACAAATGTTGAACAGCAGTTAAAAAAATAGACACTCTCAAAACGCTTCTAAAATGCAGTAGCGAATGGTTTTCTATTTTCTCTGCTCTGCCGTGTAGAGAATAACTTTACTGTCGGTTCGTTCAATTGAACTCCCAAAAGATTTAACCACTCCTCTGTTACTACGGAGGTCCTTCACCCGGCAATTAACTAAAGTCAAATTGCCATTTGAATTTTCAATCAGATCAATATCCATATTGCAGACCAATTGATTGCCGCCATTTCCATTCATAGAGACAATGTGCCCCCGTGAACTGAGCGGCCGCACTATTAAATTCCCATTATTGTTTTCAAAGTTGGAAATTTCGTCATCAATAATTTCGTGGGAGCCTCGTAAATTTGAATAATTCGGGCCCTCGGATAGTGGCCTTAAATTAGATCGTTTTGAGCATTCCGCCACTGCAACTGCTTCATCTTGAGGTTGCAAAAGATCTACAGCCGGCGCGCTAACTTCGGCTGGTGCATCAGGCTGCGAGCCTACCACGGCATCTTGATCTGGCGCCTGAGGTACTAGGACTGCCGTCTGACTGGTATCAACGACTGAGCTCGCATCAGATACTGCTGCCAGTGACATTGTCGAAACCAAATCCGTCGCAGCCATTTTTGAACAATTCTGGAATGAGCCCACGCATAGGACTAGCGCCGTACCCACTAAACTGAGATAGGTAATTTTTTTCATTTCAACCCCCTGTTATACCTATCGGCAGCTTGGTAAAAAACAAAAGTTTGGTGAGATCAACAGATGTCAAAATGAGATAACAAGAATAAGTCAACTGTTAGAAGCTTAGACACTGAGTTTGTCAAGAGCGCGACTAATTTGCCCTTAAATAGCAACTGGGGATGGATTCAATCCTGCTGTCTTCAAATGGAACATGAAAAATCATCGCCCTGTATTTATTTTTTTATTTTTTTTCATTAAGTCTTAGCTTCTCAGCATTCATACTGGCCAATTGGGCTTTTTGATAGGTTCCGAATTTGCCTTCATACAAACAGCGCATCAACGGATCTATTAAGCATCCAGTGAGTTGATCTGTGAGCTGACCAGTCTCTGCAAATAAGGTTTCGATTTCTGGCGAAAAAATAGCGTCGTTGATCCGAACGTACAGGGAACTCATGGATTCGCCGAACTCAAGCGCTGAAAATAATTTGGCAGTAGAAATTTCTGTTATCCAAGCAACAGGTGATTCAGGGTTTGAAAGCAGTTTAATTTCTTGGTTACAAAGGCTATAGAAAAATTGAGTTTTTGTGCCTACTTGATCATAAATATTTAGTTCCCAAATACGTTTTGTCTTGAAAAAGATTGAATCTAAAACAGATAACGAAGAAAAGATTTCTAACAGCTCATTTGTGCAAAAGTGCTCACTACGGCGCTGCTGCTCAGTGGTTACCTGAGGAAAATGCTGAGCAACTTCAGCCGTTGTAGGCACTTTCATTTTTGGAACATAGTGATAATCCACTGTTGATACTTTATCGCAGCGAACCCAGTCTAAATTTTTTTCGAATCTGATACAAGAGTCCGCATTTAAGTAGACACTTTGAGACGGATCCATTCGAATTACTTGTGTATCAGGCACTTCCGCTGAAACCCATTTTTTAAACTGGGCATAGGTCACTGGAAATAATGCTGTATTGTACCAGGACCAATCTTCGTGAATAAATTGACAGGAACTTGGCACTAAATATTTTGGCTTTAAAATCCTTAACTGCTCAGCCCACTCATGGGGAAGTTCACTTACAGCAGGCGAAGCCCGCCGTGGTGATAAAACTTCTAGCTCGCGCAGGGTTTGAAAAGGCCAAAGGATCAAGTCCCACTTAGACTGTGCTAGTAAATCGATAGTTTCGTGATCAATCCAAGAATCAACAACGTTTAAAACTTTGATATCAGCATAGGAAATTTCAAAAAGACAATCAACATCGGCATCCAAAGCTCTGCGTGGAATTACCACGATGTCTTGAATTACAACAGGCTTGTTTAACTGTAACGAGTAAACATGGATAAATCCCAGCTGACCGAGCAACAAGAACATTTCTGGAAATAGGCAGTACATATACAGCGGCGTACGACGATCTAATTTTTCTAAACTTTCAAATGAGCAGTGATCGTCATGATAATGTGATATAAAAATAGCTTCAAATTTTAATTTAGTTATTTTTTCGTAATCAAATTGGACTGGAGGATAGGCAAAACAATTTTGGCTGAATGGATTTTCTAAAATAGGATCGAAGATAATTTTAGCAATAGGACTTTCAAACACATAACCAGCATGCAACACACGCGAAATTTGCAAACCGCTGGTTTTTGTCATGTTTAAATTGTCTCTATTACTTTGTATTAGGTAAATCCTTTTTTATAATAAAAAACGAGTGGTCTTGCCACTCGTTTTTTATTAAATATAACTTTAACTATCTAAGGAGCGAAACTAGTTCACTTTTTTAGCTTTTGCCATTAACGCGTCACTAAATTTGTAAGGCGTCTTAGAGATTAACATTGAGTTAACTAGTGGTGATGCCATTTTATTGCGTTCAACCGGAATAGATCCTGGAGCTTTACCACCTAGAATTTGGATAACTGCTTTTGAAGCGAATTCACCTTGCTCTTCAGGCTGCTTTACCATCACGAGAGTTGAATATGGTCCCATCCAGTCGTAAATTGATATTGTTATTTTCTTTGTATTAGCTTCAGCAGTTGCTTTTGCGTCTGCATCGTTCCAATCATTAATACCTGCATTATTAGACATGTAAACTAGGTCTGAGGTCTCTTGCGCTTTTTTGAAAGCTTCTTTCCACTCACCCATTGTCTTTACTAAAACTATCGTCATTTCAATGCCGCCAGATTTAAATAATTTCTCGGTAAATTTAGCTTCACTTTGCTCAGTTTCGTTATCAACAGATAAGAAAATTGCTTTTTTAATATCTTTCGAAGCTGCTTTTACTTCTTGCAGAATGGCCGGCACTGGAGCCACTTCAATCATTCCAGTTGTGTTTTTATACGGAAGTCCGTAGGCATCGCCTGACCAGTTAACACCAATGTACACAAAAGGGACTTTTGAATCTTTATAAAAAGGCATCAACACATGTTTTACGGCGTTGTCATCCGATACGATGACCACATCTGCTTTTTTTGCATCGATGAATGCTTTTGCTTCTTCACCTTTTTGTTTTGCTGTGGCAGGAACTCGTTTCGTATCCATGCGAAATTTTACTAGATCACATTTTCCCTTTAGGCCTGCATCTAGACCTTTTTCAATACCGTCACTCCAGCCGTATCCTTGGTGATAAGCATCGATCCACACACATGTTTTAGCAAACGCTTGTTGTCCCATTAGGACGATGAAAGCCGTTACTAAAGTTTTATTCGTTATCAAAGTCATATTTTTTTCTCCTGGTTTTGTAAATTCATTACCTTGTAAACAAAATGGTAATTGTATAGAAAATTTATGTCAATAGAGCTTACGCGGCCAAGTGCCGGCCATTATTTTTTAGACCTAAGACGGTACCATTGGTCTCGTTTATTTTTTTTTCTTCTGATCCGCTGATAACTGCATTAAGCTCGCTGACGGTGTGACGAATAGACAATGCTTCCTCTGTTAATCGACTGGACGAATTTGCTGCTTCTTCGGCTGAAACTGATGAGTTTTGCGTGATTGTGTCCAATTGATTCATCGACGTGTTGATTTGCGAAAGTCCTTCCGCTTGGGTGCGACTGGCCTGGGCAATTTCTTCATTCAATTTTGCGACTTGCTTAATTAAAATTATAATTGCGTTAAAAGCCTCTCCACTTTGCTCAACGATCTGCCCGCCTTGCTGAGTGGTCGCCATATTTTCGCCTATCAACTGATTGATCTCTTTTGCAGCCGTCGCACTTCTTTGCGCCAGACTTCGAACAGCATCGGCAACTACCGCAAATCCTCGTCCTTGTTCACCGGCTCGTGCAGCTTCAACGGCTGCATTTAATGCCAACAAATTTGTTTGAAATGCGATATCGTCAATGACTTGCAATTTTTCTGCAATTCGCTGCGACGACTGTTTCATAAGACCCATCGCCACTGTTAGCTTCTGAATTTGTGCTTCGCTTTCGCTAGCTGATTGACTACTCTGTTGTGATATCTGTGCAGCTTCAGTCGCATTCGATGCGTTGGCTTTCACCATGCTGGATAATTCCTCTAACGACGCTGCGGTCTCCTCTAAGGACGCGGCACCTTCATTGGCTCCTGCTGCAAGCTGATGACTCGCATTTGACAATTCCAACGCAGAGCCAGACATGCGCTCGGACCCAGCTGTTAGATTCTCAGAAACCGATTTTATTGAGCGAACTAATTTACCCAGACTTTGCGCAATTAAATACCCAACAACAAGTGCTACTAAAAGACCAAAACCAAAAAGAAATTTGATCAGAAGATTTCTTTTTGCCATCAAGGCTTCAGCTTGCGCTGTCTGATCGGTCACCGAGTTATTCTGCATTGCTAATAAATCATTTAAATGTTTTTGGAAAAGGTTCAGATCACGCGCGTACTCAGTACTGAATAAGCGAAGAGCACTTGAACGCTCGCTCGCGTCACCAGTTGCAAGCGCTTTTAATATAACTTCGGCGTGACCACTGATTAAGCCCCAGGCGGCAGCGACCTGACTCATCGATTCAGATTTAGGGCCGGCTGTATGTTTTAAAGCTTCAATAACCCGAATATTTTCTAACTCACCTTTTAATTTTAAGAAGTTTGTCGTTTCGTCAGCAACAATATCAGGTGCATCGGTGTTTAAAAAAATATGCTGCATCGATCCCTGCATTTTTGAAGAAACTAAATTCATGGAATAGATCCGGTTCAAGCTGGGTGTCGTTTCAGAGCTAATAACTCCGTATATTGCAGAGATTTCACGGAGCGACGTAAAGCCTACAAGCCCTAAAAATAAAGCAATAGTTGCAAAGATCCCAAACGATGCCAGTAGTTTTAATCGTAAGGTCATCTTATTAAGGAACATATAAACCTCTAAAGTATTTTGGTAAAATTTTATCTCTTAGAGAGATCGGATTATAAACAAGTTTCAATAAGGCGACCATGGTCTAGAATTACCTAAAGCTAGTCAATTTAATTTGGATTCACAGGACCTTTCAGCGGCCTAAATTAAACTACTTATACAGCCAGTATTTTTTCGAGACCTTCGCCCAAGTGGCTTCATCTTTTTTTAGAATTTTATCAAGGTCTTGCGGTTTCGTATTGGCGGCATCCACCCAGGTTCGAAAATGTGACGTTCCAGCAATCACATCGATCGCCAGTTTACCTTTTGTGTATTCGTAGGCGAAATCACGCCACAGCGGATAGTTGGGGTACAGCAATCGAACACATTTCAACATCAAAGCCATTAATCGATACGGCTTAAATTGTTTTGGATTATAACTGGGTATGTCCGTGTGAATTTGAAATCCATGACACATTTTTTTTTCATGCTTGTGAAATGTAGGTTCAAAAAAACACTCGCGAATACTGGCACCCTTCATCCACTGCGGTGCTGTTTTTTTCATAAGCTTTAGGACGTTTGCAAAATTAATATCTGAAGCTCCGACACTTTCTAATGCGCGCGTTGTTCCGCGTCCCTCGCTGAGAGTTGTCCCTTCAATAAGTACCGTACCCGAATAGGCTCGTGCCATATTTACCGACGCCGCATTCGGCGACGGATTCACCCAAGAAAGCACTTCAGGCCACCCATAGCCCGGCTGTTTGTTTGGATGATAATTTTTCATTTTTACAGTGCGTAAATCAAGCGTCAGTTTAAAATGATCTTTATAGAATAACGCCATCTCAGCAGGCGTCAGGCCATGGCGCATTGGAAAGGGACCTGCACCAACAAACGATTCAAATCCGGGCTGTAATGTGTGACCTTCGACGGAGCGCCCAGCTGGATTAGGTCGATCTAAAATAATTAAAGTTTTATTATACTTCGAGCACTCCTCCATCAGATACAACAACGTGGTGATAAAAGTATAAATACGACACCCTAAATCTTGTAAATCAAATACTAAAACATCAAAGGTCTGCATCATTTCTGCAGTTGGTCTACGGACTTTTCCGTATAAACTAAAAATCGGAATTTTATACTCGGGATGGATAAAATCTTCTGATTCAATCATGTTATCTTGTTTTTCACCCTTGACTCCATGCTGGGGGCCAAAAGCTGCAGAAAGACCAATTTTTTTCTGCAGTAAATCAAAACTATGTTGTAAACTTTGATCCACACTTGCGGGATGGCAAACCAGCGCAACACGCTTTTTTTTAAGCTCGTTCAGCATTTTTTTATCTTCTAGAAAAACGTCTATTCCTAATTTCATGGGCCTCATTTATCGTTGTATTAAAAAATTCTCAGTACGATGAAAATCAGGCTTTGCGCCCGCATGCACCAAAGCAAAATATTGTTTAACTCCAGATCTTTCATTGATAATTGCAGTTAAACTGATCTCGAAGGGAACTTGAGTTTTGAAACCGCTTAGCACCGCTTTAAAAGTGCGACCGTCCCACTGAATATGTTGTAGAAAAATATCTTGGCACAACTGCGGCGGTTGTGGAGTGCGGTAATTGGAAAAAATATATCCATTCCATGCAGGGTCTAGCGAAAAATTAAACTCATAATAACTAGCAGAATTGGGTTCGCGTAAGAAAAATTCAAAACAGGTTGCCTGCCAGAGATTGTCTTTTCTTGGCACATCTTCACCCTGCTTCGAAAACGCAATTGGCAGTTGAAGCACCGATTGGGGATCAGAAATATCAAAGATCAGCTCAACCTGCGAGCCGGTTCGAATAAGATCTGCTTGCATGAAAATTTCAGAGGCTAACTTTTCAAACGGTACTAAGTTATGCACTCTGGCCTCTTGGTCTCAGTTGCTCAGCAACTGCTCTATCACTTGAGTATTTCATTTAACTATTTCTTCTGACACCACTGCGAAACGTAGGGAATTAATTCTACAAATTTATTAACCTGGCGAAGTACTCTTTAAACCTTAGGAATTTCTAAAAAGTAAGTCAAAAGCTTTCACTGCGCACGCACTGCTCGGCGTACTTTAGTTGAGTCCAGTAACGGCGCCAGGTTTCATCAACAGGTCTCATCAAAATGCTAGCAGATTTTAACATTCTCACCGCGTAAATACTGCTAACTCGGTACCACTAAAATACCCATAAATTTCAACTACCTAGACTTCATTTTAATTTGTGTCACAAAACCATTATAAGCCTCGTAGAATAGGTTATGAAAGCAAAACTTTTTAAAACTAAGTTGATCGCAGTCACAGTCTTATTATTAAGTCAGACCATATATTTAAGCGCAAATGCCCACCCGACTTCGTACAAGGGAGCCCTAGGAGTCATGTCCTACAACACTCCTGAAATGAATGAGATTTTAATCACCTATTCGCTGCAACACAATTTTGCCTTTGCCGCAACTTACTTACGTGATTCGAAGTCTGAATTTTATATTCCACGACTTAATTTTTTAGCCAAGCGCTGGAATAATGATAATTCACAAGGAAATTTTTATTTGAGTGCTGGCAGTGGTTATGAAAATTTTAACAACAAAAAATACTCCGTGCAGTTAGCAGAAGTCATCGCTGACTGGGAAAGTCGCGAATACTATATCTATCTAGAACACTTATATTTAAATCGCACAAATAAATTAAATCCAGACTTAGTGCAAAAACATTACAATCACACCAAATTGAGAGTGGGCACGGCGCCGTTTTTGGCAGATTACGAGGACCTTAATGTGTGGTTAATTCTTCAGGCCGAAAAGCATTTAGATGAAAAACAAATCGAGATGACTCAGTTTTTAAGATTCTATGTAAAAAATGTTCTGTGGGAAGTTGGCGCTGGTTTTAATGGTGAGTGGGCTTTTAATTATATGATTCATTTTTAAAGGAGAAAAGTATGAAACATTTTATGGGTGCTCTTGGTGTCGCGTCAGTTTTATTCGTAAGCTCTCTGGCTGTTGCTGGTGAGGAATTAAAAGTGACTGTTAAAGGAATGGTTTGTGCTTTCTGTGCACAAGGTATTGAAAAGAGTTTTAAAAAGCAGCCAGAAGTTGAAAAAATAAAAGTAAGCCTTGAAAATAAGTTTGTTCAAATTACTTTTAAAGATGGCCAGCGCATTTCGAATGAAAAAATTGCTGCCATGCTTACTGATGCAGGATATGAATCCTCGTTCGGCGGCAAATAGTGCTGCGATTTAAAGAGGGCTTCATCAATTACCTGACTTTGTTTGGTTCAGCTGGAACCCTGATTTGCTGCGCTCTACCGAGCTTACTGGTCAGCTTGGGGCTGGGCGCCGTCTTAGCAGGGCTTGCTTCAAATGTCCCGGGCCTGGTTTGGGTTTCTGAAAATAAAAACATGGTTTTCACATTTGCAGGCCTGATGCTTTTGATGAATGGAATTATTTTGTGGCGAAATAGAAATGCACCGTGCCCACTAGACCCAAAACTTCGTGACACTTGCATCAGTGGACGAAGAACAAGTAAGCTTATTTTTATTATAAGCCTAGTCGTTTATAGTCTTGGTTTTTTCTTTGCTTATGTTGCAACACTTTTTTGAAAGGATTTATATGAAAACAATTTTATTAGTCGCTTTGTTAACTGTAGCTAGCTTTTCTGCAGCAGCTAAAGAGCAAATCATCGAAATTAAGTCGACAACGAATGGCTTTGAACCTGAAAAGATCGAAGTCTCTTCAACGGACACGATTGTTTTAAAAGTAACTCGAACGACAGATGCCACGTGTGGAAATGAAATCGTCATAAAGGATAAAAAAATAAATCAAAAACTTCCAC